>JABDJT010000090.1 GCA_013003335.1 Verrucomicrobiales bacterium
GTATTGGGTCACTTCGATTGATTGCACCCGCGTGTCGATCGATGCTTCCTGCAAAAATTCGATGAAGTGCTGGAACGAGTGGTAGGGAAAATGGAGCAGGTGATCCTTTTTGCGAATCAGGGTGAAGTATCCCTTCTTCAGCCGCTTTTTCAGACTCTTGGGAACGATCGGATCGGATTTTTCATACGTCAGATCGTCACGCCCGAGTTTTGGAAAAGTGAGAAGGTCGCGGCGGTTGTGATACCGGGCTCCGGGATACAGCGTTTCCTTCGAGTGGAGGTTCAGTTTTTTCAGGATCAGGGACAAAAACGGCGCCGGGAAATCCGCATCGAAATTAGCCCGCACCGGCGATCCCTCGTCCCGCGCTTTCAGGCCTTCCTCGAGTTTCTCATAAAAACTTTCCGTAAAATCATCATCGAATTCCAGCTCTGAATCCCGGGTAAACTTGATCGCGTAGGATTCGAATACGTCGTAGGGGAGGGTGGAAAAAATTTCGCTCAAGCCAAACCGGATGATGTCATCCAAATACATGACCAGCCGGGTATCTCCGTCTCCCTCCGGAAGCGGGATAAATCGAGGAAGACTACTCGGAATCTCGATCAGCGAATAGGCGGCGCGGCCGCGGCCGTCGCTCTTGGAGAGCCGGACAGCCAGGTACATTGGCAAATCCCGCAGCTGTGGGAGCTTCGCTGAAGCCTTCAGCATGATCGGGAAAATGTGCGGTCGCACCACCGACGTAAAATACTCCCGCAGGTGATCGTGCAGCGCTTTCGGCACTTCCTCATCGTTGACCAGCCGGATCCCGTTTTCTTCCAGATCGGCGAAAGCCTGGTGATAAGCCGTGTTGAATTCTTTCGACTGTTTCGCGACGAGGCTGGCAACCTCCTTCAACGTTTCCGATGGATCCGGCATGTCGAGCGACTCCCAGTGGTCACCCAGTGAAACCAGCCGCCGGAGTGTGGCCACCCGGACGCGGAAGAATTCATCGAGGTTGGAGCTGTAAATACCGAGAAATTTCAGGCGTTCCATCAGCGGCACGCTGGGGTCGGCAGCTTCCTGAAGCACGCGAGCGTTAAATGATAGCCAACTCGTTTCTTTGCTTCGAAAGGGAATATTCATTCAGATGAGAACACGGAAACGGCGACGATAAATCTTTCTCAAGATTTTTCCAATTCCCCTTTGTGAAATCCCCGCCATTTCCTGGCGCTTTCAGATTCGTTCCTGCCCAGACGTTCCTCTCACTGGTTGACGGAAGAGGAGCGAATTTCGGGGATCACCGGGACGGGAACGCGTTCGCTCTCCGGCTTTCGGAAAATCGAAGACGTAGTGTCTTCCGCTGGGATTTCCGGCGCTTCCTCCACAGTGGAAGGTTCGGCAGCCGCCGGTTCGGTGGCTTCGACGGGTTCGGTGACCGGAACCGCGATGGGACGGGCGATCATCACCGGCTTTTCCTCATCTGGTTTCGGTAATTCTTCGCCGGGAACCGGATCTTCCTCGATGGGCTCGGCGTCTTTCTTTTTGAAAATGGTAGCGGTCACTTCCTCCAGCTGAATTTTCTCCGGCACGAGAATATCGACGCGGTGCGGGTCGGCAGTTTCGCTGTTGACGGCCTTGATCTCGATCGTGATCCGCGCCTCATCGATTCCATGCCCGATCAAGGTGCGTTTCACTTCACCGACCCGCTTGTGGCTGAGCCACTCGTTGAATGCATCCGTTCCCGTTCCCCCGGCGTGTCCGTGCAGGACGATCCGGTCGTGTTTCCGCTCTTTCTGTTTCAATTCCTTCGAAAACCTGGCCACGGCGTTCATCTGGTCGACCTGCAGCATGAAGCTGTTGGTTGGGAAAGGAACCTGCCCGAGTTTGACCATCGGTCGGGTCGTTGGTTTGGCGCGCATCTTGAACCAGCCACCGAGTCCGTCCGGTTTCTTGAAAATGGGAGCAACGTTTGAATCGGGATCGGATTCGATAACGCGGGGCGAGAGGGCCACGTAGAGGTCCGATAATTTTTCGAAGGCAACTCGATCCACCTCGGTTACGAGCCACTCGAGCCGGTCCGGCAGCAGCAGGCCGGCGGCCTCACTGTCCATCAAAAGCGGTCCCAGCCCGGCCAGGTTGATTTGATCAAACGGATTCCCCCTTGGATCAGGCAGCGGTTTTATCAGGGACGGATCCACCTCCGCCATTATCGGCTCCGGTTCTTCAGCGGGAAAGTAATCCACCGAAGTCAAAGCCTCTGGCAAATGCAGCGGGATCGCGGGCAAATCCTCCTCCGGAACGATGCAAATCAGGTTCCGCACCTCAAGGTCCGGATGATCGAATTGCACGAGTTTCAGCCGTGCCTGGAAAGCAGCGTGGATCACCACGGAATCCGTCAGGGCGGAAACGAGAAACCGGTCCGGCCCCACTTCCAAAAATCCTTCATGAGCGGAAAGGGCCAATTCGTGAAGGAAACCGCGCACTTCATCCAGGGCCGGGATCGGTTTGGCATCGGGATCGAGAACGAGGTTTCGTGTCCCGACTTTCAAATCCGGACGCACATCGCGCAGGGCCTGGAAAAGCGAGATGGCTTCCTCTTCCGTTCGCAAGGTGCCGCGAAATTCCACCACGCCACCTTTCCGGAAGGAAATTGCGAGGTTTCCGGATGCCTGTTTCGGCACCGATTCGCCGATCGCCGGTTCTTCGGCCGGAGCGGGCGCAAGCGGGGGCAGGGGAACTTCGAACGTCTCGATCTGGGCCACTGCCGTGATCGAAAAAGCGATCCAAACAAAGGCAGGGATCGCCCACCTGGCTGCGTCGCAAAACGCAGCCGGTCGGCAGATCCAAGATCCACCTTGTCCCGTCCGGAAGTTCATCGTGTTCGTGTGCCGGTTTCCTCGCCCTGCTTTCGCTCGTAACCAATTATGCTCGTCAGGCCGTAGCAGACTGTCAAGATCGGTTGTGGGGAATTCAGTGTTGAATTCCGGAGGTGAATCCGCACGTTTCGTTCGACAACCGTCCGCTGCCCAAAGTCACATCGTCATGTCTCCCTGGCTCCTCGCTGCCCGACCCAAAACCCTGCCTGCCGCGGTCGTGCCGGTCTGGGTGGGGAATCTCCCGGCGTTGCTGGACGGGGACGAACAGTTTTCCTGGCTCCTTTTGGCAGCCACATTGCTCAGTTGTTTGTGTATTCAAATTGCCACGAATCTGTTCAACGACGCGATTGATTTCAAAAAGGGTGCCGATACCGAAAACCGCCTCGGCCCGGTCCGTGTGACGGCGACCGGATTGCTCTCGCAAAAGCAGGTCATGCTGGCGGCCGGTGCCTTCTGCCTTCTCGCCGCGTTCATCGCCATTCCGCTGGTCCAGGCCCGCGGTTGGGGAGTCGTCGCGATTGGCGTCGTGTCCCTTCTGCTCGCCTATGGTTACACCGGCGGCCCCGTTCCGCTGGCCTACAAAGGTCTGGGTGAAATTTTCGTGATCCTGTTTTTCGGGCTCGTTGCCGTGATCGGCTCGTTCTGGGTGCAAACCGGAATCTGGCCGGCACCTCAGGCAGTCGTGATTTTCGCCGTCCAGACCGGGCTGCTTTCCGCAGCGATGATCGCGATCAACAACCTGCGCGACACCGATGAAGATCGCCAGACCGGGAAACGCACTCTCGCGGTTCGATTCGGGAAAACCTATGCCCGTTCAGAAGTCACGGCGTTTTGCCTCGGCCCCGTTGCGCTCGCGGCCGTCTCGGGAAACTGGCTTGTCTTTCTCCTCCTCCCTCTATCCCTGTTTGTCGTGAAGGGTGTCTGGAAAAATGATCCGGGCCCGGTTTACAACAAGCTGCTCGCGATCAGTGGCCTGCAATTGCTCGCCTTCGCCGTCCTTCTCACCCTCGACCTCCGGTTTTTTGGCGCATGAAAACCCGGGGCATCGCGATTCACCGGTACAAGCTGCGAAGCGCAGGCGGGCTGAATTCGGCCTCTTCGAAAACGGAATTCGAAGGTGCCCTGATCCGGGTCGAGGGCGGCTATGGCTGCCTGCATCCCTGGCCCGAGCTCGGCGACGAACCGCTCGACCAGCAGCTGGAAAAACTCGCGCAGGGAAAAATGACCCCGCTGATTCGGCAGGCTCTCGCGTGCGCGAAAATCGATGGGGAAGCGAGGCGGGAAAGTCTCTGGTTGTTCGACGCGTTAACCATTCCCCGCAGCCATTTCACCGCAGTCGGTCCGGCTGCCGCTGCCAATCCGGAAGTCATCCGGGGAGAGGGATTCACCACCGTGAAATTGAAATCGCACGCCGACTGGAAACGCTGGTTCGATGGCGGTTTGCGGATTCGGGTCGACCTCAATGAAACCGGCACCGTCGACGAACTGCTCCATTCCTGGAATCGCCTTTCAAACGAAGCCCGCGAATCCTTCGACTTTTTCGAGGATCCTGTTCCGTTTGATGAAGCGGACTGGTCTCTCCTTCGCGAGGCCGGAATCCCACTCGCGGCTGATCGCGACCTCGAAAAACGCGCGGAATTTGCCGACTGGCTCGTGGTCAAACCGGCTGTCACGGAAATCCCGAAATCGGACAGGAAAATCGTCATCACCAGCTACATGGATCACGCAATCGGCCAGCTCTGGGCCGCCTACCGGGCCGCAGTTCACCGAATCGATCTCGATTGCGGCCTGCTCACCCACGAATTATTCAGACCCGATCCCTTTTTCGCTGAGTTGAAACGGGACGGCCCCTACCTGATTCCGCCCGACGGAACGGGCCTCGGATTTGACGAATTGCTGGCCGGGCTGGACTGGGAATCGCTCACCTGAATCCCCACGATCCACACGGTTTTTCCGCGTGTCATCCGCGCATTCCGTGGTTCCATTTTGAATCGTCTGAATGACCCGCATTCCGCCCATCCTGCTGCTCGCCGTGCTTGGCGGGCTGGCGTTTTTCTCGATCTCGAAAATCCAGTTTTCGGCTTCGATTTATGAGCTGTTGCCGCAGGAATTGCCGGAGGTGCGGGGCATGGATCAACTCAATAGGTTTTTCAGCCGGAACGGCCAACTGATCGTCACGATCGAAACAGACGAGCCGTACTTCACCGAGGAAGCCGCCATTTTGCTGGCCGACCGGCTTGAGGCGGAACCGGATCTCGTCGAAGCAGTCCACCGCGAGTTGGCCCTGGAAGACCTGATCCGCGAAGGCTCGGGCCTGCTCGGCTGGATGTGGCTGAATTCGCCGCCGGAATCGGTCTTGGCGCTTGCAAATCGCCTGCAGGCTCCGAATTCGGAGCGGAAAGTCGCGGACGCGATGAAAAAAATCCGCGGTGGCTTGTTTGATGAATCGGCCATCGTGCTGGGGTACGATCCGCTCGGAATTTCGCGGCTGGAAGGCGAGCTGGGCAAAATGGATTTGTCCGAGGCCGACCCGATGACTTCGCCCGACGGCAAATTCCGCATCCTCTACGTCGAAGGGGCAGGCGTCGATTTTTCGGACTACCGCGATGCCGAAAAATGGCTGAACCAAATCCGGGGAATCGTCCGGGACTGGAAAAAAACCGACTGGCCGGCCGAAAATGCGGCCCTCGAAATCGGGCTGACGGGAACGCCGGCATTCATGGCCGAGGTGGGACGGGAGATGGAGAAAGACATGACGATTTCCGTTGTCGCGACGATGCTCCTGATCGCGCTGCTGTTTTACATCCTCCACCGCCAGTCGAGGCCGCTGTCCTGGCTGATCGCCGCGATGCTGTTGATTCTCGCGCTGACCCTGAACATCGGGCGGGCGCTTTTCGGAGAGTTGAGCGTGATGAGCGCCGGATTTGCCGCCGTCCTGATGGGGCTGGCGGTCGATTACGGGATTGTTTTCTACCGCGAGGCAATGGGAGGGAAGAAGAAATCGCTGCGCGAATTACGAAAGCGTGTTTCGCCGTCGATCCTCTGGGCAGCCGCGACCACCGCTGTCGTGTTTCTGTCGCTGAATCTCAGCTCGCTCCCCGGCATCGCCGAACTCGGCAACCTCGTCGCGATTGGAATCGCGATCGGCGCGCTGGTGATGATCTGGTTGTTCGCGCCCATTGCGGTTGAATTCGCGAGGCAATCACGGAGTCGATCCGCCGATTCGAAGAAATCGTTCACGACCGGCCGTTCGCCGTTCATCATCACCGCGGCTTTTCCGATTCTTGTTTTCCTGTCGATCCTGTGGAAAGACCTGCCCGGTCTCGAAGCCCAGTTTCACCCGTTTCGGATCCGCGCCAGCCCGTCGGTGCAGGCCTGGCAGAAATTGCAGTCAAACCTGCAGGGTCGCGAGAATTCCATCCCAACCGTGATAACCGCGGAATCGGATGCGGACCTGATCGCGAACCTCAAAGCTGCCGAAATCCGGTTCGAAGAACAGGTCGCTGCCGGAAAACTCGAGCGATTCGTCCTGCCCACCTCGATGGTCCCGAATCGCGATTTTCAGCAGAAAAACGCCGCCATATTGCAGCAATTGATCGGGGAAAGGGACCGTCTTCTCAGCGAAATCGACGCCGCCGGATTTTCCAAAGACGGTTCCGCACTGACACGCGAATTGTTCCGCACCTGGGAAACCGCGCTGCCCGAAATTGCCGAAAACGGCTATGCCAAACCGAGCGGGCAGTTCGCGGAATGGGCGATCGGCCGGTTGTTCACGGTGAAAAATGGCACTTTCGCAGCGCTCGGGACGGTGAAACCGGTTCACCCGCGCGACCGCGACTGGGTCGATGCGATTTGCAACGCGGATACCTCCGTGGCCAGCCTTGGCTCGCTCGGCACAGCGCTGAACGAGCGGATGGCCGACGATTTGAAACGCGTGTTCCTGCCGATGATGTGCCTGCTCGCCGTCATGCTCGGCATCGTTTTTCGCGAATGGCGCGACCTCGTCGTCGCCCTGTTCGCCCTCGCGTTTTCCGCCGGTGTGCTGCTGGTCGTGACCGTCTGGACACCGATGAGCTGGAATTCTTTCAACGTCTGCGGCCTGCCGCTGCTGTTCGGGACCGGCCTCGATTTCGGGATTCACATGATTTTCGCCCTGCGCCGGAACGGCGGTGATATCCAGCGCGCCCGCGAGGGAATCGGCAAAGCCCTCCTGTTTTGCGGCACCAGTTCCGCGATCGGATTCGGCTCCCTCATCTTCGCCTCCGCCGACGGCCTCGCCAGTCTTGGATTGGTTTGTGCCGTGGGGATCCTGGTCAATATGACCGTGGCGGTTTGGCTGCTGCCGCGATGGTGGAAGTGGATGCGGGGTTGGAAAGCGGAACCGAATTCAAACGACGCTCCATGAACATTCCCCGTTGCACCTCCTTTCCACCGGCGATAAAATCGGCTCATGGCCATCGAAATTGAATACTGCGAGCAGTGAAACTACCGCCCCGAAGCCGACCGTGTGTCGGCGGAAATTACGGAAAAATCGGGCGAACCGGTGACTCTGGTGTCGGGCGCAGGCGGGATTTTTGAGATCCGCCGCGAGGGAGAAGTAATTTGGAAGAAACAGCGCAGCGGCCATTTCCCGGAACCGGGCGAAGCCGCGGATCTGTTCGGTTGATGGCGGAAGAGGGAAGGGAAATTCAGCTGATCATCGCTTCCAGTTCCTCCTCGGAAATCACCGGCACCTCGAGCGTTTCGGCCTTGGTGCGCTTCGATCCACCGCCTTCGCCAGCGAGAAGAAAATCGGTGTTTTTGCTGATGGACCCCGTCACTTTCCCGCCAAGCGACTGGATCTTTGCCTTGAACTCGTCGCGGCCGGCCGACAATTTACCGGTGATTACAAAGGTTTTTCCCGCCAGCGGGGCGTCGCCGCTGGCTGCTGCTGCCGCCGGTTTGGGCGCGTAATTGTCGGGCTTCGGATCGATCCCCAACTCGGCCATCCGATCGAGCAGGGCGCGGCCGGTTTCGCCGGCGAAAAAATCGAGCACGCTCCCGGCGACGGTTGGGCCGACCTCGGAGGCGATTTCGTATTCGGCCAAAAACGGGCTGTCTTCCTTGCGCTGGCCCAGCTTGAAGGTGCGGAGTTCCTGCAAAACCGGTGACTCCGCCAGCTCGGCGAAATTTTGGTGCAACCGCGCCAGCTCCGCGGAAGCGCTCTCGCCGACCTGCGGAATCCCGAGGGAGTAGATCCATTTCGAGAGCGGTTTTTCGTTTTTGGCCCGCTCGCAGGTCTGCACGATCCGGGCGCCGTTTTTCTCGCCGAGCATGCGCGGCTCGTCGTCGGTGCCGATGTTGAAGGTGCCGAGTTCTTCGACGGTGAGCGTGAACAAATCGAGCGGAGAGGTGACGCGGCCGCGCTCGACCAGTTTCTCGGCGACGATGGTGCCGACGCTTTCAATGTCGAGTGCCTTGCGGCTCACGAATTGCTTGACCCGCGTGGCCATCTGGGCGGGGCAGGCGTAATTCACACATTTCCAGGCCACGAAACCCTCCGGCTGCTCAATCGGGCCGCCGCAGCTCGGGCATTTTCCGTCGACCTCGTCGTAAATCGAATACGGCACTGAAAGCAGGTCGCGCTTGTCTTTCACCACTCGAATCACCTCCGGGATAATCTCGCCGGCCTTGTGAACCACCACGGTGTCGCCGACGCGGACATCTTTCCGATCAATCTCGTCCTGGTTGTGCAGGGTGGCGCGGCGGACAGTCGTGCCGGACACGAAAACCGGTTCGAGTTCCGCCACGGGCGTCAATGTTCCGGTCCGGCCAACCTGGATCGTGATGGATTTCAGCAGCGTTTCTTTTTGCTCCGGCGGGTATTTGAACGCAGCCGACCAGCGCGGCGCGCGCGAAGTCGCCCCGAGCTGTTCCTGGTCGGCGAGATCGATGACCTTGATCACCGCGCCGTCCGTTCCGTATTCCAGTTCGTGCCGTTTTTCATCGAGCTCGCGGATCGCGTCGAGAATTCCCTCGAGCGAATCGGCGTGCCAGATCGGCCGGTTTTTCGGGATGCCGACCTCGTCGAGCAGGTCGTGAAAATCCGTCACCGATTTCAGTTTGACCCCTTCGAGCTGCCCCGAGCCATGACCGATGAAATCGAGTGGACGTTTCGCCACCTCGCGGGAATCGAGCAGTTTCAGGGCACCCGCTGCCGCGTTGCGCGGATTCACGAAGGTCTGTAAACCGGCCGCGTCGCGATCTTCATTCAGTTTCGCGAAACCGGCGTTCGGCATGAAAATTTCGCCCCGCACTTCGAGGATAGTCGGCGCTTTTCCCTCGGGCAAGCGGATCGGCACCGAACGAATCGTTTTCACATTTTCGGTGATCACGTCGCCGGTCGTGCCGTCGCCCCGTGTCGCCGCGTATTCGAGTTCGCCATCGCGATAAACGATCGAAACGGCCACACCGTCGATCTTCGGTTCGATGATCACCGGCACCGTTTCCGTGCCGAGATTTTTCACAAGTCGCTTGAAAAAATCCTCCACTTCCTCCTCGGAAAACACGTCATCGATCGACAGCATCGGGACGGCGTGCTGGATTTGTTCGAAGCCGTCGATCGGTGCGCCACCGACCCGTTTCGTCGGTGAATTCGGGCTGGCTAGATTGGGGAATTGCTCCTCGAGAACCTCCAGCTCACGAAACAGCTTGTCGTATTCGAGATCTGAGATTTCCGGCGCGGCGTCGATATAATACAGCCGGTTGTGGCGGTCCAGTTCGGCGGACAGTTCGGCGATCTTGGCGGCGGCTTCGACTTCGGTCATCGGATTTTCGGGAGACTAGCGCACCGGCTGGGGCGCGTCCAAGTCAAACCGAAGGGGATTGACGCGTCGGCGCAATTTTCACAAGCTCTGACATGGGAACTTCTTTCGTGTCTATTATCGTCATCGCACTTGTTGCCCTCGTCGCTGTCATCGGACTGGGGTTGTTGATTGCCTACCTGGTAAAATCTGCCAAGGGAGCCAAAGGCTCAATGGAGGAAGGCCGCCAACGACAGGCCGAGATGGAGGGCAACGCTTCGTCTGAAAACGACGGAAACGAATGAACAGGGTTCGTTCGTCAAACAAACCCTGTTGGTTCGTAAATCGCGCCTCCGTTCAGTTCTGGAAGGCTGAGTCGCTCTAGTTCCCGCGGCTCATGATGAGGTGATTGCGATTGGCCGGTTTATTTTTCAGATCGGAACTGAAACGAATACAAATCCGCATCGCTCAATTCAAATTTTAAACGGACCGACTTCCCGGCCAGGGCGGAGAGATCAGGCGACCCCTTCCACACGACGGGCCGGTCGACAGAATCGCCGAAGATTTCCGGGCAATCGTCCAGTCCAAATCCAGGAACGGGAACACCGTCAGCGTATTCGATTCCGACCCGGAGAGAGCCGCTGACGGACGTGGCGACGTTGACGAACAGCTGATTGCCGGAAAATTTGAGTGGCTTTGTCAGGACCGATCCACCGGAACGTTTGGCAGAAGCGGAAACGAAGCCGTCGAGTCGCATAGTGTAACGGCGGAGCTGATTGGATTTCCCGGTCCAGTATCCCTCGCTCGCATACAATGAGAGTTCAGGCGGGGCACCGGGCAGATCGCTTTTGGTCTCCACGAGATGCCACGCGAGATAGTTGTCGCCGTATTTCCACTGCCCCGGGCGTTCGGGGCCGGGACGGAGAAAGGCTTCGGGCCACCTCTCAAAATTGATCCGGTCGCGTCCGCAGATGAAAACGCTGTCGGACAATCCGGTGCCCATGCGTTCGCCGGCGGTGATGCGAAGCTGCCGGTGCTCCCATTCGGGAAGGGCCTTGATCGATGGTGCGTCGACATCTCGTTCGGTGTATCGGGCCGGAAATCCGACCAGGATATGAGGCGCGCGGTGATACGGTTTAATTTGGTTTGTGTATAGATGCTCGGCGGGCGCGCCGCCGGTGTAAGCGAGATCCCGGTGGGGATTCCATTGGATAAGATCCGGAGAAGACGCGGTCCGAATTGCCCGTCGGTTGTTGCTGAAAATTCGCCAGTAGGCGCGGTATTCTTTTTCGATGGGATCCCAGAACGCGAGGTTCTGCGAATCGAAAGCGCCTTCCGTCAGAACGGGCTTGTCGACGAGAGGCTTCCATTTGATTCCATCTGCGGATTTGAGAACGATCAGGCCTTTCGGCTTCATCGAGCGCGCCAGCATCTTGAAACGGGCTTCGGGCGGGCAATTCGGATTTTCGTCGAGAAAAACAGCGGCGTGAGCGCCATCGGGATTGAGTCCGCCAAAATCCCCGCCGACGGCGATGACGATGTTGTTGTCCTTGCTTCCGTCGTATTCAAAGAGCCCGAGTTTCGGCTTGGTCCATTTGATCCCGTCGTCGCTCTCCGCGTAGCAAAGAAAACGGTTTTTGGAAGTCGCAATTTTTTCATCAACGATATCGAGCTGCCAGGCCTTGTAGTAGAGCCGGTATTTCTCACCGTCGTGGAAAAGACTGTGATAGCCGGAGCCGGAGCCCTCCCATGGCGCGTCATGTTCGAGGACGATTTCCCGCGGAACGGGTTGATGCAGTCGCAATTCGGCGTCGCCGGAAATTTTTTCAACGATGTGGCGATCGACAAACAACTCGCGGCGTTCACCAATGTCGATCGGGGCTGCGGTGGCAATCGATGCGGCGAGCAAAGCGATCCCCGCCGAAAATTGAAACTTCAGGACCTGTGTCATGGATGCCCATCCTGCGGGAACGTGGGTTGCCGCGGAAGATACGCAGTCAGGGCCCGGCCCTGTGAAGACCGGCAGCGCTGATCGGACCTGAGGA
>JABDJT010000095.1 GCA_013003335.1 Verrucomicrobiales bacterium
GCTGGACACAGAAGCCGGAGCGAAGGCGGATCTCGGGGATGGTTTCGCCGCTTTCGTCGCGAAGGACTTGGAAAAATCGGAAGCGATTTACCGGATTTTTCAGGACGACCGGACGGAGGTGATGCCACCGCCGGATGCGGTGAAGCAGCTTTCGGATGCGGAAAAATCGACGCTCAGGAAATGGGTCGAGCAGGGTGCGGAATGGGCGGAACACTGGAGCTTTGTTCCCCCGAAAAAAGCGGATACAGAAGGCACTCCGGTTGACTATTTTGTGGAGCGGAAGCTGAAAGAAAACGACCTCGATTTTTCACCGGAGGCGAAAAAGGAAACGCTGATTCGCCGGGTGACGCTCGATCTGACAGGCCTGCCGCCAACGGTTGTGGAGGTGGATGCGTTTCTCGCAGATGACTCGCCGGGCGCGTATGAAAAAGTCGTCGACCGGCTGCTGAAATCACCGCGCTACGCCGAGCGGATGACCTGGCAATGGCTGGAGGCGGCGCGGTACGCGGACACCGACGGTTATCAAAATGACGGCCCGCGTGACATGTGGCGTTGGCGGGACTGGGTCATCGCCGCGTATGCTAAAAACATGCCGTTCGATCAATTCACGATCGAACAACTTGCAGGCGATTTGTTGGAGAATCCGACCGAGGAACAATTGATCGCGACCGGGTTCAATCGGAATCATCGCTACAATTCCGAGGCGGGGCTGGTGCTGGAGGAATTTCTGCTTGAGAACGCCGTCGATCGCGTGGACACGACCTCGACGGTCTGGATGGGCGTGACGATGAGCTGCGCACGCTGTCATGATCACAAATACGATCCGTTTTCGCAGCGCGAATACTACCAACTCATCTCGTTTTTCGACGCCGTGCCCGAATCCGGCCGAGCTATCAAATTTGGAAATTCCGAGCCTTGGATGAAGGCACCAACAGCGGAGCAGAACGCGAAGCTCGCTGAATTCGATACCAAAATCGAGGAGGCCAAAGCCGCCTTCGCGAAATTCGAAACCCAGATCGAGGACCATCTCGCCTCACAGGGATCGCCCGGCCCGCCGCCGTATCCGCCGATCATCACGCGCGGGCTGGATCATCATTTTACCAAGGACAGCGAGGATCCGATCGTCGCCGACGGCGAAAAACCGGTCGTCATTTCGAAGAAAAAGATCCCCGGCCTGATCTGCAACGGCCGATTCTCCATCGCGTTCAAGATGAAACCGGAGCAGATCGAGAGCGGCGCGGTATTATCGAACGAAACCGGCGACACGACTCGGAAAGGGATTTTCGTCGCCTTTCGGGACAGCCATTTGCGGTTCTCGATCAACTCCCGGTGGATTGCCGGTGTCGCAATGCTGGAGACGATTCGAAAATTTGAGCCGGGCGAAACAGTCCACATCACGCTTACGAACGACGGCACACAGCGGGCGCAAGGGATGCAGATTTTTGTCGATGGAGTGCCAGTTGAAGTGCGTGAGTTGTACAACACGAACAGCAACGCCAGCGGCCGCGAAACTGGTGGCCCGATAAATGTGGGCGGCAGCAAGCATCTTGGAAACTGGAAGGGTGAAGTTAGCGATTTGCGGTTTTACACAAGCCGGACGCTGGAGCAAAACGAAGTGCGCCTGCTTGCGAGTGGTTACGACTCCCGCCAGTTTCTTCTCGAAAGCAATGGCTTTGGCAAAGCGGTTTCCGACGCATGGCGACGGATCGAAAATTTGAAGGAACAGCGTCAGAAATTTCACGACTCGCTCCCGACAACGATGATCATGGTCGAAGGCTTGAAGCCGGAGCCAACCCGGCTGCGGGTCCGGGGCGAATATCACAACAAGGGCGATGTCGTGGAATCGAGCGTACCGGCCATTCTCCCTTCTATCTCTGAAAATCCGAACCGGCTCGACTTCGCGAAATGGCTTGTTAGCGGAGAACACCCGCTCACCGCCCGCGTTGTTGTGAATCGCTACTGGCAAATGCTTTTCGGACGTGGCCTGGTAAAAACGGCGGAGGATTTTGGAGCACAGGGTGAGCTGCCGAGTCACCCGGAATTACTCGATTGGCTCTCTGTCGAATTCGTCGAAAGCGGCTGGGATGTGCGGCACATTTTGAAAACGATTGTGACGAGCCGGACCTATCGACAGGCCTCCGAAATCCGGTCGGAACATCTCGAAAAGGACCCGGAAAATGCGTTGCTGGCCCGCGCACCACGACTCCGCCTCGGCGGCAATATCCTTCGGGATCAGGCATTATTTTTGGGCGGTTTATTAGTCGAAAAACAGGGCGGTCCTTCCGTGAAACCGTATCAGCCGGCGCGGCTCTGGCGCGAAGCCAGCAACTTTTCCTACAATGTCGGCAAGGGCGACGACCTCTATCGCCGCAGTCTCTATACCTATTGGAAACGCACGCTCGCTCCGCCATCGATGGCCCTGCTCGACACCGCCGACCGCGAATGGTGTAGCGTGAAACCGAAGCGGACCAACACCCCGCTTCAGGCGCTGACGCTCATGAACGAAACCGGATTTTTTGAGTCCGCCCGGAAGTTTGCCGAGCGGATTTTGGCCGAAGAACCCGATGCCCGCGCCGAATTCGCCTTTCGCGCCGTCACCTCACGATCGCCGACTGCCGACGAACTCGCCATTCTGAAAAGTGCGTGGGACGGCTACGCCGCTGAGTTTTCCGGTCCGGCAGCGGCTAAAAAATCCCTCTCCGTCGGCGATTCCAAACCCGATCCAAAATTCGATCCGGTCGAACTGGCGACGGCTGCGGCGTTGGCGAACATGCTGTTGAACCTGGACGAGGCCACGGTTCGGGAGTGAGCGAAACGAACCAACAGGGTTTGTTCGGCAAATCAACCCTGTTGCTTCGGATCGGGTGTTTTCAGACAGAAGGGTTTCAGCTAGGATGGAAAGATGGATGGAAAAACGATCTTCTCTGTTGCGTCCGGAATCATTGCTTTTGTCTGCATGATCGCGGCTGTCGGCTTGGGGCTCATTTTGATGCGACAGGGACAAATGACCGCGGAATTGCAGCGAGCGGCTGAAATGACGAATCTTCGTACGGAGCAATTGGCGCGGGATTTGTCCCAAAGCGAAAATCGACTGGCCGAAGAAATACAGAGGAGAGTTGAACTGAGTGATGAGAGGGATCTGACGGCCGCCCGGTTGGCAGAAGCTGAGCAATCGAACTTACGACTGAAAACTCAATTGGAAGCAGCCCGCTCGGAGTTGGAGAAGCGAAAGTAACCCCTGCCCACCACTCGTTGTTCTAAGATTTTTCCCATCGAAAGGTTGGGTGACATCAGCGACTGATAAGAATGCACCGGGACCCGCTACTGAAACTGATTTTCGATTATGGCCGCCGCTATCCGGAGGAATCTGCCACGGTTGGCAGATTCCTCGAGTTTGTAGAAAGCCAACCCGATTGTTTCCAGCGTTCTCTCGCGATTGGACACCTCACGGGAGCGGCCTGGCTGGTCAATGCGAAGGGAGATTCGGTTTTGTTGACCCATCACCGCAAGCTTGAGAAATGGCTCCAGCCCGGCGGACACGCAGATGGCGAAACGGATATTTTCAAAGTCGCGAAAACCGAGGCGGATGAGGAGACCGGCCTTCGCCCAATCGAGCCAATCGTCGATCAAATTTTCGACCTCGATATTCACACGATTCCCGCCCGCAAAAATGAGCCGGAGCATGAACACTTCGACGTGCGTTTTGCTTTTCGTCATTGCGGCAGTGGCGAATTTACCGTCAGCCACGAGTCGATCGACCTGGCCTGGGTTCCATTGGAAAAACTGAGCGAATATACGACAGAGGAATCGATCGAGCGGATGGCGCGGAAGTACCGAAGCCTGCACGATCAAGCCGCCTAATTCTGCACAATTGCGCTAGGGAAGGCACGGCCGACTGGGCTAGTTTGTGTGGATGACGAATTTCTGGTCATGGTTTCTCTGCAGCGTTCTCTGGATCGCCTCGATCCAATTTTCGAACGGCCAGGAAAAGATCGATTTCGCACGGGATATCCGGCCGATTTTGTCGGATCGCTGTTTCAAGTGCCACGGGTTCGACGATGCGGCGCGAGAAGCGGATCTCGGATTGCACACCTTTGATGCAGCGACTGCAGATCTCGGTGGATACCAGGCAATCAAGCCGGGTGACGCAGAAAACAGCGAAATTATTTACCGAATGGAATCGGACGACCGGACGGAAGCCATGCCGCCGGCGAAGGCAAACAAGCCGAGATTGACCCCGGAGGAGATCGCGAAGTTCAAGCAGTGGATCAATGAAGGGGCGAAATACGAGCAGCATTGGGCGTTTGTGCATCCGAGGGAACGAACATCGAACATCGAACGTCCAACGCCGAACATCGAACTTGGAGAAAACGAAATCGATTTTTTTGTGGGGCGTCGACTGAAACAAGAAGGGTTCAATTTTTCGCCTGAGGCGGATCCCCACACGCTCATCCGACGAGTGTATCTCGATTTGATCGGCATCCCACCGACTCCCAATCAGGCGGATGAATTCGCAGGTAAAATAAAGTCGGAAGGTTTTCTACCGGCCATGGAATCGGTCATCGACGAACTGCTCGCCTCTCCGCAATACGGCGAAAAATGGGCGCGCCACTGGCTTGATCTGTCACGTTACGCGGACACGAATGGTTATGAGAAAGACCGGCCGCGGTCGATCTGGCCGTATCGCGACTGGGTCATCACGGCGCTGAATGCGGACATGCCCTACGATCAGTTTACGATCGAACAGCTCGCCGGCGATATGCTGCCGAATGCGACGCTCGATCAGAAAATCGCGACCGGTTTTCACAGAAACACAATGATGAACGAGGAGGGCGGGATCGATCCGCTGGAATATCGCTATCACGCGATGGTCGATCGCGTTGCGACAACCGGCACGGTTTGGATGGGATTGACGACCGGCTGCGCGCAGTGCCACACGCACAAATTCGATCCAATCACGCACACCGATTACTTTGCGCTATTCGCGCTGCTGAACAACGCCGACGAACCGGACCTTGATGTGCCGACCGAGGCCGTTCACACCAGCCGCGCAGATATCCGGAGGCAGGTTCGACGTGAAGAACACGACCTGATGTCGAAGATCGACCCTGACAAATTTCAAAAGTGGCTCGAGTCAGAGAAGGCAGCGGTAGTCGAATGGAAAACGATCCGCCCGACTGAAGCGAAATCGAATTTGCCGAGGCTGGCGATTTTGAAAGACGATTCCGTGTTGGCGAGCGGCGATTTCACGAAGCGGGATGTTTACGATTTGAAATTTGATCTCTCCGGAATCGAAAAACCAATTACCGCAATTCGCCTGGAAGCCCTGCCGCATCCGAGCCTGCCGGCCCACGGCCCCGGAACGGCTTACTACGAAGGTCGGAAAGGTGATTTTTTCCTGAGCGAAATGATCGCCAAAATCGACAGCACAAAAGTCGGGTTCCATGAGCCGTCGATCAGCTTTGGTAAAATTTATATCGGTTCCGGAAAAGTCGTGCCGGAAGGCGTCTACGACGGCAACGGTTCATCCGGATGGTCGACCGCAACGGCGGAAGGCAGGCGTCACGAACTCGTGCTGAACTTCAAGAAGCCGATCTCCGGAAAAGTGCTCGATTTGAACCTGCTTTTCGAGCGGCATTTTGTGGCTGCGTTAGGACGATTTCGGATTTCCGTTTCGACCGATGAAAAAATCGCCAAAGCCCGGGCGAGCGATCTGGATTTGGCAACCGCAGAGGAATCGGAATTGAAGCGACTTTACGTCCGCGAGTCGCCGGAGTTCGCCGAGGCGCGAAAAGAAATCGAAGCGCTGGAGAAGAAGGTCCCGGCGTTCCCCACCACTCTGGTTTTGCGCGAGCGCCCGGCGGACAACACTCGACCCACGTTCCGGCATCACCGCGGCGAATATTTGCAGGTGAAAGAGCCCGTTGCACCCGCCGTTCCGGCGATTTTTGTACCGATCGAAAGCGAAGCGAATCGGCTGAATTTTGCGAAATGGCTGGTCTCAGAGAAAAATCCACTGGCCGCCCGGGTAGCGGTGAATCGTGCCTGGCGGGCCTTTTTCGGGCGGGGAATTGTCCATACGGCAGGCGATTTCGGGTTGCAATCTAAGCTGCCCAGCCATCCGGATTTGCTCGACTGGTTGGCGGTCGATTTGATCGACGACGGCTGGTCGATGAAACGCCTCCACAAAAAAATCGTGTTGAGCCGGACCTATCGCCAAAGCTCGGTCGTGACACCGGAGTCGCTCAGAACCGACCCGA
The DNA here is from genome assembly GCA_013003335.1 of Verrucomicrobiales bacterium. Taxonomy (GTDB): domain Bacteria; phylum Verrucomicrobiota; class Verrucomicrobiia; order Verrucomicrobiales; family DEV007; genus JABDJT01. Next base: position 6,261 of record JABDJT010000095.1, read on the forward strand.
AAAATATTCTGCTGGGTCGCGGTCCGCGATTCCGAATGAGCGGCGAAATGATTCGCGATTCCGCCCTCGCCGCGAGCGGACTGCTCACCCAAAAAATCGGTGGACCGAGCGTGTACCCGCCCCAGCCTGCCAGTGTCGCGGCGGCGGCGTACGGGAATACCAAGTGGCCAGCCGCGACCGGCCCGGATCGCTACCGCCGCAGCCTTTACACGTTTTCCAAGCGCACTGCTCCCTTTGCCGCGTATCTCACTTTTGACGGCCCGACCGGCGAAAGCTGCCTTGCCCGTCGCGAAATTTCCAATACCCCACTGCAATCGCTGACCCTGCTAAACGACGAAATGTTTCTCGAAACAGCCCGTGCCCTGGCTGCCTCCTGTTTCAATCCAACAGAAGCATTTCGTCAATCAGAGCCGGCTGGATTGAAAATATTCCGGACTGTCTTAACCCGCGAACCAACCGATGCCGAGCTTGCCGGCATTGATGCGTTTTTCAAAACCCAGCTCGCCCGACTCGAATCGGGCGAGCTTTCGGCGAAAGACATCTGCGGAAAAGATGATCCCACCCTCGCTTCCTGGACGTTGGTGGCGCGGGTCATTTTGAATCTCGACGAAGCTGTAACCAAATCATGAACCTCCATTCTTCCACCCGTCGACAATTTTTCGAGACCTGTGGCATTGGCCTGGGCAAAATTGCCCTCGGTTCGATGCTAACTGCCGGGATTTCCCGTGCAGCGACCCATTTCGCGCCGAAGGCAAAGCGGGTGATTTACCTGTTCATGGCCGGGGCTCCGAGCCAGTTGGAGCTTTTTGATAACAAACCGAAGCTGGTGGAATTCGACGGCAAACCGATTCCGCCGGAAGTGATCGCGGGGCAGCGATACGCGTTTATCCAGCCGGATGCCGCGGTTTTGGCTCCGCGTTTCCCCTTCGCCAAACACGGCCAGAGCGGGCAGGAATTGTCGGACCGCCTTCCGCACCTGGCCAAGGTGGCGGACGAAATCGCGATCGTGAAATCAGTTCACACGGATCAGTTCAATCATTCGCCGGCGCAGATTTTTGTGAACACCGGCGGACCAATTCCGGGGCGACCTTCGATGGGTTCGTGGTTGAGCTACGGGTTGGGATCAGAAACGCAGGATTTGCCGGGGTTCGTGGTTTTGAAATCGGGCGGAAATTTGAGCGGCGGGGCAGCGATGTGGAGCGCGGGATTTTTGCCAGGCAAACACGCCGGCGTTCCGTTTCGCGAATCGGGAGACCCGATTTTGCACGTCTCAAATCCGAAGGGAATCGACGATCAAGCCCAACGTGACTCACTAGATTTAATCAAGAAATTGAATCAGCAGCACCTGAAGGCCGTGGCCGATCCGGAAATTCAGACCCGGATCAACAGCTACGAAATGGCCTGGCGGATGCAGTCCGCGGCCCCTGAGCTGACGGATTTTTCGAAGGAACCGAAATCGGTGATGGATTCCTATGGGAAAGGCGATTACGCCAAAAATTGCCTCTTGGCGCGGCGATTGATCGAACGCGGCGTGCGCTTCGTGCAGGTGTATCACTCGGGCTGGGATCACCACTCGCAGGTGGAAAACGGCGTGAAAAAACAGGCCGAAGCGACCGATCAGGGCAGCGCGGCATTGATTAAAGATTTGAAAGATCGCGGTTTGCTGGATGACACGCTGATCGTCTGGGGTGGCGAATTCGGCCGCACCCCGATGGTGGAAGCAAGTGCTGCCTTAAACCGCAGCCAGGGCCGAGATCATCACCCGCAGGCCTTCACGATGTGGTTTGCGGGAGGTGGAATCAAGCCGGGCATTACGATCGGGCAGACCGACGAATTGGGCTTCAACGTCGTCGAAGATCCGGTGCACGTGCACGACGTGCAGGCCACGATTCTGCATCTGTTAGGAATCGATCACGAGAAACTGACATACCAGTATCAGGGCCGGGATTTTCGACTGACCGATGTGCACGGTCATGTCGTAAAAAAACTGCTGGCGTGAAACGGAAAAATGAATCAATAGGGTCCGTTCTCCAAACCAACCCTGTTCAATCGAATTTCGTTAACTGATTGAAACGACAGATCGAGCCCCGCTTCGATTTCCAGCTTCCGCGGCCATTCGTTCAGTCAATTCGCGGACGACGTTTTTCGCCATCCAGCAGCTGGAATTCCAGGCGGTGATCCGGGGGTATACCTGTGCCGATGTCGCGAGAAAAAGCCGATTCCCGTTTTCGTTAATAGCAGGCTTCTTCTCCGAGTAGCCGAGCGGATAGGCGGGCTCAACGAACGGAGCTTTGAATACCTGGACGTCTTCAATATCGGCTGTGGTCAATTGCAGATCGGGATACAGGTCGATCAGTTGCTGTTTCCAGCGAAGTGCGATGGACTTTTCGTCCTCCTGAAACAGGTCACAGTTCCGGTCACAGTATTTCATCACGTAGGCGCAGTGATGTCCGGCGTAGTGTCCCGTCTCGATCAATTCTGTCATTTCGACGATGCCGTCGAATTCCGTTCCGCAGCCCATCACGGGTGCCCAGTAATAGTTGTCGAGTGGCCGCTTCAGGAAGAACATGGCGTTCACCACGCCCTGGTAGGGAACATCAGGAATGCGGACTTTCTCTTCCAGGCTGGTCCCGTCCAAAACGTGCTGCAGAAGAGGCAGCGGAATGGTTGAGATGCACCAGTCGCCCACAATTTTTCGCTGATCGTGGAGGGTCGTGATGATCACGCCGTCTCCCACTTCGTCGATGCTGGAAACTTTTGCTTCTTTGATCACTTCGACGCCCAGATCTTTGAGCCGTGCTTCGGCGGTATCGAGGAAAAATTTCAGCCCGCTTTTCAGGTATCCGCGTGAGGCGGTATTTTTTTCTCGCCCGAGGCGCTCCCAAATATAGAGCGCCGGCATGTCACCCGCAGCGGGGCCGAATTTCGATACGAAAAGCGGCTTGAGCAATTTTTCCCAGATTGATTTTCCGTAGATCCCGGACAGCCAATCCTCGATCCGCATATGATCAAGATCCTTTCCCTTACCAAGTTGACGAAGGAGAAGGCTGACAACACCGAATCGAATTCGTTCCAGAAAGGTCAGCGGTGAGAATTTCAGCAGATCGAGCGCTCCGTTGAAGGCAAATCGTTTATTCCCGACCAGGAATCCCATTCGGGTTTGCTTCCAGTACATCCGGTCGGAAATGCCGAGGTCATCAATCAGTTGGAGCAGATCGTCATCACTGGGCATTTGGCAGTGATAAAACTTGTCGATCCAGTGGCCGTTCCAATCGAAATAGGTGCCCAACCCACCGAGGCGTTCGCTGGATTCGACCAGGGAAACTTCGTGACCCGCCACGGCAAGTTCGTGTGCGGCCGTGATGCCGGCAATTCCGCCTCCGATGACGGTAATTTTCGCGGACTCCGCCGCGGCCAGGGTTTTACTGCATGGCTTTTTCATATTTCAGCTTGCGAGGGGCCGGTGTCAGGGCGTTTCGAAAGGCGAGTTTCAAATATTGGCGGAGCGTTTTGAACAATTTAAGCTTACTGGCGCTGAGCTTTCGATCGTATTGGAGGAACATGCCAACCTCGCGCATCTCCGGCTCCCAGTAGCGGAGCTTGAGAAGTAGTTCGACCATGCAGGCAAAGCCTTCTTCTTCAATCAGGCGGTCGCCCCAATGGGCATACGCATGTTTCAGCAAACTGGCGCGATACATCCGATATCCGCTTGTGAAGTCATTGATTTTATCCAGGGGGAACACCGATTTAAAAACAACGGATGCTCCCCGTGACAACAGACGGCGAAATGGAGGCGCACTGGTATCATCACCGCCCTCAACAAATCGCGATGCAATTGCGATATCAGCACCGGAATCAATCTCTTCCAACATTTTTGGAATCAGATTCACATCGTGGGTGTCATCGGCATCCATTGCGATGATCACATCATCGTACTCGCAACGCGAAATGGAGTACTCAATTCCGGTCAGCATGGCCTGGCCAAGCCCCGCGTTTTTTTCATGCGTTACAAGCCGGACATCAATCCCTTCGCAGCCTTCCTGTGCGATCTCGGCAGTGCGGTCGGATGATCCGTCATCAACCACGCGGATGATCAGGTTGAATTCCGGATGATTCGCCTTCATCGCTGCAAAGCGCTTGAGCAAGTTCGGGAGAGAGTCCTCCTCATTGAATGCCGGAAGAATGGCGTGGACGGTCGTTTTCACCGGGGTCCCGGCGTGGTGAGAGACCGCTTTTGTGGTTTCGATTTCGGCAATCATGAGACAGCTATCGGGGTGGGATGTTTCTTGTTTCGTGTTTCTTTTTTCGCAGTTTTGGAAAATTTCTGACCAACGTGGTGTTCGGCGAATTCCCCCATTGGCAATACCTCGAATCGGTTGGCAAAATCACTCAGGAAGCGGTTGATGCGACGCATTTTCACATCGGCAGGCTGGTCCATTGCCGGGAAAAATCCGGCCAGCTCCGGCGAATCTTCCTTCCCGAGAAAATCAGTCGGATGGAGGAGGAACGACGGGGCAATCTTTCGGAATTTACAGAGCCTGAGTGCAGTTCTGAAATAGCAATTGGCGGCGGGTTCGGCGAATTTCGCGAGAAATTGAAGGTAACTCGCGTGGATCGGCGTCCGAATCGCCGGGCAGGTGGTGACCGGAACTTCCAGCAATGAGGATCCGTCATTCCACTCCCGCTGAAATGGATTGAGAGACTGGAAGCCGTCTTTCCAGCTTCCGTAAAGGTTGCTCCGCTTCTTTCTTTCCCCCCGGTTTAATCCGGAAGTGGCGAAATAATACAGCCGTGCCAACGGGCCCGTACAGGACGGAAAAACCGAGGCGTCATACTGGTACCCGTGTCCGGCCAAAAAACGCAGTAAGTCGTCCGACAAACTGAATCCGGGACTCCGCCACCCAATCGGTTTCTGCCCCGTTGCCGTCATGATGGCCAACTCGGATGCGAGCACTTCATTTGATAACTGTTTCGCGTCGAAAAGGTGAAACCAGGGATCGTGGGACCAGGAATGGTTCCCGATCTCGTGGCCCGCATCCACAATCGAGCGCAGCACTTCCGTGTTTTTCGGCAAAGCGGCGTCCTGCCCGACAACAAAAAACGTGCACCGCAAATTCAGATCATTCAGGACGTCGAGAATCCGCGGGACCACCGTTTCGAGATAGCCCGGGAAAGATTCCCATCCCTCGTCTCCGTGGGTCTTCAGGTACGACCACAGGTTATCGAGATCAAGCGACAGGCTGGCGACGGGATGGCTCATCAAATTGAAATGGGAGACGAAGTCAGGCAGACAAGGTGAGTGGTGCGTGAACCAGCAAAGCGCGCGCGATTTTTTCCGCTGCCTGCCCATCTCCAAAAGGATTCGCCAGCGATTCAACCGTCCGGGTCCAACGGTCACTGCGATGGATTTCCTCCAGTTCAACCCGCAGTGCTTCCGGCGACCCGCCGATCAGGCGTGCAGCCCCGCAATCGACTGCTTCAGGTCGCTCCGTGTTTTCCCGCAAAATCAGCAGTGGTTTTCCAAGCGATGGCGCCTCTTCCTGCAAACCGCCCGAATCCGATACCAACACCCAGGCCCGCGCAAGGAGTTGCAAAAAGTCCGGATAATCCATGGGTTCAATCAAATGAATTCGGTCGATATCGCCCAACTTTTCATTCGCCACTTCCACGACGGCCGGATTTGGATGCACCGGAAAAACCACCGCAACATCCTCGTTCTTCCGAACAAAATCCGCGATGACATCCAGATTCCCCCCCATAGCCTCGCCGAAGCTTTCCCGGCGATGAGTTGTCAAAACGATCAATCGGCGGTTCCCGATCTTTTCAAACAGGCCGCCGGCAATTTCTGAATTTCCGTTTTTTGCCAGCGTCCATTCGAGTGCATCGATCACCGGATTTCCCGTCACGAAAATCCCATCCAGGTCGACCTTCTCAGAAATCAGGGTCATCCGGTTTCGCTCGGTCGATGCAAAGTGAAATTTTGCCATCCTCGTGATCAACCGGCGGTTCATTTCCTCGGGAAACGGATTTTCCGGAGAATCCGTCCGCAAACCAGCCTCGATGTGGCCAACCGGAATCTGTCGATTCCAAGCTGCCAGTGCACCCGTCATCGCTGTCGTGGTATCCCCCTGGACCAGAACCACGTTCGGTTTCGTATCCGCCAAAATGGGATCCAGTTTTTCCAAAACCCGCGAGGCCGTGCCATTCAACGTCTGACCGGGCTTCATGACATCGAGATCGTGGTCAATCCGCAACTCAAAATGTTCGATCAACGGTCGAATCAAATCACGATGCTGCGCAGTGGAAATATTGATCGTCTCAAATCCGGCGGCTTCCAAATACCGGATTACCGGGGCAAATTTGATCACCTCTGGACGTGTTCCAAATACCGACATGATTTTCGGACAACACGGAGGGTTCAACGGGTCCTCCGCCGGGTCGTTGAAAGAATAGGGAGTAATCGGATTCTGGATCAGTGAAACCATCAGGTGCCTCGTGTTTTGTCTCAAATCTTCGAAATATTACGAAAATTATACTCAAAAATTGAAAATAACACAATCTAATTCTGAAATTTATTAAAATTATATCAGGAAACCCCATCATTGAACAGAAAGATTTGTCGATGATTCGGAATCGGCGAAAAAACGAACCAACAGGGTACGTTCATTGAACCCAACCCTGTTGGTTCGTACCTGAATGATGTTCCAGTTGCGGCAGCGGGAGAACTCCTCACTGCTTCGCGTCTTTCATCATGTAGGCGAACAAATCGCGTAATTCTTCGTCTGTTAGCCCTCCAAGGAGGCCCGGGGGCATCAGGGAAACGGGGCTGGCGACGAGGGACTTCATGTCGGCGCGATTCAAAAGCGTTTCCTGGTTGGCGGCGTCGCGAAGGGTCACGGTTTGCGGGTTTTCGTTCGCGATCATGCCAATCACGATCCGGTTGTCGTTCATCGTGGCGACGAAATTCGTGTAGCCCTCGCGGATTTCGAGACTGGGATCGACGATGCCCGGGAGCCAGAAATCGAGGTTGTGACGCTCGTACCCGGTCAGGTCCGGCGCGACGATGTTTCCTTCATCGAACAGCTTGTGACACGCCGCGCAGCGGGCCTGGAAATGGACTTTTCCCTTCGCCGGATCGCCTTTCCCGCCGCCGAGAATTTCTTTCACGCGGGCGATCTCTTTCTGATTCTCCTCCGACGTTTTTGCCCGCAAATCCGGCCAGTGTTTCGCGATCTTCGAATTGATCTCCGGGTCTTTGTGCTGGGCGAGAAGCTGAACCACATCCGGCCCGACGTGACGGGCTTTCACGACAGCGCGGTCGACGTAGTCGAGAAACTGCTTCGCCCATTCAACCCGGCCCGCAACGACACGGTG
>JABDJT010000108.1 GCA_013003335.1 Verrucomicrobiales bacterium
TCGCTTACCGCGTGCCCCTCACCTCGACCGATCTTGTGATCGAGGCCGCGGTGGAAAATCTGGAGGTGAAAAAGAAAATTTTCGCCGACCTCTGCGCCCGCAGCCGGGCCGACACCATTCTCGCCACGAACACCTCGGCCCTTCCAATCACGGAGCTGGCCCGGGCAGAGGGAATCACCCATCCCGAGCGCATCATCGGCATTCACTTCTTCAATCCGGTTCACCGTATGAAGCTCGTCGAAGTGGTCGTGACCGAAATGACCGATCCAGCCGTGGTGGAAGCGACTCTCCGATTCATTCGCCGCCTCGGGAAATCTCCCGTGGTCGTGAAAGACTCGCCCGGATTCGTGGTGAATCGCATCCTCATGCCTTACCTGATCGAAGCGGGCCGGATGTTCGAAAACGGCGTCGATGCGAACGAAATTGACGAAGCGATGCTCGATTTCGGCATGCCGATGGGGCCCCTGCGTCTGCTCGATGAAGTCGGGCTCGACGTGGCTCAACACGTGGCGGAAACCATGAGCGGCGCATTTGGCGACAAATTTGTGGTACCGGCTGTTCTAAGCCGGTTGGTTGAGAGTGGTCAGCTCGGGCGCAAGTCCGGCGCCGGGTTCTTCGATTACAACGCGAAGACCCGTAACGTCAATCCCCTTGCGCTCGAGTACCGCTCAGCCGACTCCGATTCACCCATGACCCGGGAGGAAATTGCAGAACGGCTGGCTGGTCTGATGGCCGATGAGGCAGCCCTCGTCCTGGACGAAGGTGTGGCCGCCAGCGCCGACGACATCGATTTTGCAATGATCCTGGGCACCGGATTCGCTCCCTTCCGGGGCGGACCGCTGACCTACCGAAAAGCTGCAGAAAGTCCCGGTTGATTCGTCTAACCGACATGAAAACCAAGTCTCCCATTCCCCCCGAAAACGAAGATCGAACGAACAGGGTCTATTCAACGAACGAACCCTGTTGGCTCACGATGCCATTCCGATCCGACCGGGTTAATTCGCCGGATGAACCGTCCTGGATCGCCATGCTCGTTTTCAACGATTCCGACGAAATGGAGGCCTTAATCGAAGGCTGGGGCACGTCTCCCGCCAATACGGCCCCTTTCGCCGGCGCCTCAACCGGATGATCCCGCCCTTCCAAAAACAGCCCGATTTTGTAGCCAACGAAACGGGCCCGGGGCGGTCAAAACCTTTAACAACCACATAGAATACCATATGAAGACTCCCGCCGACCCCAAACCCAATCTCAAGGACCAGGGAAAGCTCGCTCCGACTTCGGTCATCGACACCTCGAAGATGTCTCAGGAGGAACGCGCCGCTCTCGAACTGGCCGAAGCCTCCCGCGTTTCCGCGGGGCCGAAAAACAGTTTTGCCGGCTCCCTGTTCATGGGATCCCCGGACCTGGAACCCATCTTTCCTTTCCCAGCTCAGTCCATCGAGGACGAGGATCAGGGCGATGCCTTCCTGTCCAAGCTCGAAACATTCCTCGAGGAAAACGTCGATGCCGACGAAATCGATCGCACAGGCGAGATCCCGGATGAAGTGATCGACGGACTCGCCAGGCTCGGCGCGTTCGGCATCAAAACGCCGACGCAATACGGTGGCCTCGGTCTTTCCCAGACGAACTACTCCCGCGCCGCGATGCTGCTCGGGGGTGTTTGTGGAAACCTGACCGCCCTGCTTTCCGCCCACCAGTCCATCGGTGTGCCGCAGCCGCTCCTGGTTTTCGGTACCGAAGAACAGAAACAGAAATTTTTGACCCGCACCGCCAAAGGCGAGATCTCCGCTTTTGCCCTGACCGAGCCGAATGTCGGCTCCGACCCGGCAAAGATGAGCACGACCGCCGAATTGGATCCGGCGACGAATGAATACGTCATCAACGGCGAAAAACTCTGGTGCACCAACGGCGTCAAAGCCGGTGTCATCGTCGTGATGGCCCGGATGCCTGATTCCAAGCCCGGCCGGCCCAAAATCTCCGCGCTGATCGTGGAAATGGACGCTCCCGGCGTGGAAATCACGCATCGCTGCCGTTTCATGGGCCTGAAAGCGCTCTACAATGGCGTGGTCACCTTCGACAACGTCCGCGTGCCGAAAGAGAACCTGATTCTCGATGAAGGTCGCGGCCTGAAAGTCGCCCTGACGACTCTGAACACGGGCCGGATCACCCTGCCCGCTGCCTGTGTCGGCATGGCGAAAACCTGCATCGACTGGTGCGACGACTGGGCCTTCAACCGCGTCCAGTGGGGCCAGGAAATCGGCAAGCACGATGCCATTGCCCAGAAACTGGCGAAGATGAAAGCCGATACCTTCGCAATTGAAGCGATGGTGCGCTACGTCTCCGCCCTGGTCGATGCCGACAAGAAAGCCGACATCCGCATCGAAGCGGCGTTCGCCAAGATGTGGGGCACCGAGCGTGGCTGGGAAATCGTGGACGACACGATGCAGATCCGAGGCGGCCGGGGTTACGAAACCGCCGATTCGCTCAAGGCGCGCGGGGATGATCCCGTCCCGGTCGAGCGATTCTTCCGCGATTGCCGAATCAATACCATTTTCGAAGGCTCGAGCGAGATCATGCGGCTGTTCATTGCCCGCGAGGCGCTCGACCCGCACCTGAATCTCGGCGGCCCGGTCCTGAATTCGACTCTGCCGAAAAAAGTCCGCGCCAAGGCGGCTTTCAAATCCGCCCTGTTTTACGCCCGCTGGTATCCGGCCAAGTGGCTCCCTGCTTTTTCCGCCGGCAAAGGCGTCGACAAGCGTTTCCGGAGCGACATGCGCAAAGTGAAAAGCTTGAGCCGCAAGCTTTCGCGACGATTGTTTCACTCGATGCTGCGTTACGGCCCGAAACTGGATAAGAAACAGGTTCTGCTCGGTCGATTCGTCGAAATCGGTGCCGAACTCTTCGCCATGACTGCGAGCGTTGCCTACGCCCAGCATTTGCTGAATACCGGCAAAGCGGAAAACGCCAACGACCTCGTGAAACTGGTGAAATACTTCTGCAAATCCAGCCGCCTCAAAGCCGATGGCCTGTTTCGGAACGTCCGGAACAACGCTGATTCCGAGGGCTATAAAGTCGCCCGGATCGGAGTGGACGCCTGAAAAATTGCAAGATCCCGCCGGTCAATCATCGATCGGCGGGATGGACTCCCGGATTTCATCGAGTAGCTTTCGGGTGCCGTGTTCCGCGGTCCATTTATGGATGTAGTCCCAGTCGAGCGCATCATCGCCCTGGACTGCGATAATGTCCCGAACATCGTCCCGATCTTTGCCGCGTTTTCCAATCTCAGCCCAGCGGATTTTCATGACGATCACGTCTTCAGCCGTAGGAATTGGTGCCTCGGATTCGAGCTGGGGTGAAAAAATCGTTTGCCGCCTCTCGAACCGTGCCTGGTCGTGTGCGTCGTCGCTCAAAAGAAACAGTTCGATTTCAAATGAGATGGACGGCACCCCCAAATGATATCGCATCGTCCCTGTCACGGTTTCGAACGAGCCTTGCGGGTCGAGTTCAAATTCCGGGCCGAGAGCGTCTGCAAACCGACTCAATTCGCCGGATTTGAGTGATAGAACTAGGTCAGCATCCTTTGTGGAACGAGGGATTCCGTAGGCCATGCTCGACAGGCTGCCGACGACCAAATAGTCAATATCCATATCTTCAAGGACTCGAACCACTCGACTGGTCGCTTCAAACCCGTCTTTCATACATCCTGATAAATCCCGTAGTCCGCGACCTGTTTCAATCGACGAAGCCGTTTTCTCAGAATGCTCTCCACATCCGCATCATCGGCATCCGGAAACTGGTGTCGGATACCAGCTTTCATCATGGGAAGAGCCAATTCTTCAAACAAGGCGATCCCTTCGTCAAAACGTTCGGCGACAGACATCTTCCGCGCCCGCAACACCTTCTCGCGGTAAATCTCATCAGCCAGTTCCCGGATCGAATCGTCCATCGCCGTAAAATACTGCCGACAACCAGTTGCGCAAACTTGATCCCGCACTTCAATAAATCAAGATGCGCCGATTCGTTTTCTGTTTCATCCTCGCCGCAAGCTGCCACGGACGCGAATACCCGCCCCCGCCTGTCCAGTGGTCCGTCACCCGGGGCGAAAACATCGCCTGGAAAACGACCCTCCCGGAAGGCGGTCAGAGCGCGGTCACGATTCATCGCAATCGTGTTTTCACGACGATGCATCGTCCAATTTCGGAAACGGATTCGAAAGACGAGCCGAACATTGTGGGGCTCTGCCTCGATGCGAAGACCGGCGACATTCTCTGGCAGGTCGACCTCCCCGGTTCCGATCCGAAAGTCAAAATGGCCGGCATTTTCTCTGACGCAACGACCTTCGCGCCGATCGCGGATGGCGACCGTGTCTGGTTTTTCAATCGCTGCGGCTCGATGGGCTGTTTCAAAATCGAGGATGGTGAGAGAGTCTGGCTGCGGGAGTTTCAACCTCGCCCCCGCCACACGAATCGCCAGTGTGAGCCGATCCTGACGGGTGATTTGATCCTGACCGTCGAGGTGAAAGACAAGGAGGCCGGGCAAAAGCTCCAGCGTCACAAGCCGGTGCCGGAAGGCATCGATCCACGCGACGTCTGGACGTATCTCCACGCCATCGACAAGGATAACGGCGAAATTCGCTGGATTGGCGAGGCCGGCACCTCGGTTCACAACACGCCTGTGCCGGGCGCATTGCCGGACGGCACCCTTGCGGTCGCGCACGGGCGCGGAGGAGGCCACGGACCGCTGGAACGGCCTTACGGCGTCAGTTTGACCCGGGTATCGGACGGCAAACCGATCTGGACGACCGATTTAGGGAAATGCGAAGCCAGTTTCCAGAGCCACTGGAACGGAACCCGCGTTTTCTGGTGGCAGGGACCGAATCATCTCGTGCTGGACGCGAAAAACGGTACCCTTTTGAAAACGCAAAACGCCTGCGAAGGCGTTGATTTCTGCCGATTCGACCCGAAATCCGGGAAATGGAGCATGGAAACGGACGCGAAGGTCAAAGTGAGGAAAATGCCGCTGACCAACCAGACAAACCTGCTTGTGGACGACTGGCACTGGTTTCTCGCGCATGAAGAAATCGCCGTCGGGCGGGTGAACTGGAAAACAGGCAAAACCGAATATCTCCAACTCCCCGCCCAGATGCTCCCGAGCCCCCAATCAAGGGAAAAAGACCAGCTGGTTTGGGAGAAAAAGGACGCGACCCCCGGCGATACCCGAAATTCCCGCGGAATTGACGTAGGCGAGCTCGACAAGCGTTCCAAAGGGGCCGGATGGGGGCACGTGTCCGCCGCAATGCCTGCACGTGTAGGAGATTTTCTGCTGTTTCCGGTGATGAACGGCACAGTTTACGTGCTGAAAGCCACTCCGGAAAAGCTGGACGAATCAGCGCTCGTAGCCATCAATGATCTCGGCCCGGCGGGCAGGACCTGGTCCCTCTCGGCGATCACTTTTGACCCGGTATCCGCTCACCTGTTTGCCCGGACGATGAAAGAAGTGATTTGTATCGGCCAAAAGTAAAAAAACGAAGCAACAGGGTTGGTTGTCGAACCTACTCTGTTGGATCGCGAACCTCAGCAATTTATGAAAAGAATTCCCTTTTTCAGCCTGGTTTTCCTGGCTGCAACCGCCATTTGCTCAGCCAATCCGCAACTCGAACTGGCTGCTCCGTTTACGGACAACATGATCCTGCAACGCGATTCAATGGTTCCGGTCTGGGGATTTGATGCGCCGGGTAGCCAGATCACGGTGGAATTCGCCGGTCAGACCCGGTCCGCGACGGCCAATGATCTCGGCGACTGGATCGTGAACCTCGATCCGCTGAAAGCTTCGCTGGAGGAACGGGAATTCCGCGTCACGAACGGCCGGGGGGAATCGATTGACCTGAAAGGCGTGCTGGTGGGCGAAGTTTGGTTTTCCTCCGGGCAGTCCAACATGGTTTGGACAGCCGGAAAGAGCATGGCCAGCGGGATTGCCCGGGAAATTGCAGGTTCGGAAACAGAGATCCCGATTCGGGAGATCCATATCAACACCGTTTCGGCTCTCTATCCCCAAAAACGGGCGACCTCGGACGAAGGATGGAAAAAATCGAGCGCAGCGAGCGGGTTTTCCGCGCTGTCACTGGCTTTTGCTCACGAACTTTACCGGGAATTGAACGTGCCGATCGGGATCCTGCTGAGCGCCCACAGCAACACGCGGATCGAGGCCTTTACGCAGCGAGAGGCGATTGAAGCGCACCCGGAACTGGGCAGGGACGCCGATCTGATCCGCGATGCGGACCCGCTTACCGCGCAGGGCCGCGCAGCTTTTGAGCAGTATTACAAGGACCTGGCAGCCTGGCAGAAAGAAGCCGGCGATATGGCTCTTGCCGGTGGCAGAATTCCGGCCCGTCCCAATCTTCCGGGCATCGCAGGGATGTGGCGGGGACCATCCCAGTTTTTCAATGGCAAGATCGCCCCCGTCATCCCCTACGCCATCCGCGGCGCGATCTGGTGCCAGGGGACGAGCAACAGCGGCGACGGCCGGATTTACGCGGCGCGCATGGAAGCGCTCGTGAACGGCTGGCGGGATGCCTGGGACATGCCGGACATGCCGTTTTATTTCACCCAGATGCAGTGCTACGGCGCACCTGATCCAGACAACGTGGGTTTTGCCGATATCCGGCAGGTTCAGCACCGGTTTTTCATGAACAACCGCGAGAACGTCGGGATGGTCGTGCAATCCGATCTCAATTCAGCCCGGCCCGGCGGAATTCACTACTACAACAAGCTCCATCCCGGCATGAGGATGGCCCGCTGGGCGTTGGCCAACGAATACGGGAAAGACATCGCCTTCACCGGCCCGATTTACAGCGGCTATGAGGTGAAAGACGGGAAAGTGATCGTTTCCTTCGAGAAAGACAGCCTGTTCGGCGGCTTGATGGTGGGCAGCAAAGGCCTGGCGAAAGACTACCGCGAGGAGGGCAAATACGTGGAACCCGCGCGACCAACCCCGGGCGAAACGCTCAATCACTTTCGCCTGTGCGGCGAAGACGGGAAATGGCATGCGGCGGAAGCGAAAATTGCCGGAGACACCGTCGTCGTTTCCTCCAAGAACGTCCCCTCCCCGATTGGAGTGCAGTATTCCTACAACGCCGTCCCCGAAAACTCGAATCTCTACAACAAAGCCGGGCTGCCGGCGACTCCGTTTGCGGCCGTGAACGGAAAACTGATTTATGAAGAGGACGACCTGGAAAAAGCGGCGGCACAGAAGGCGAAATACGCGCAATACACTGATCCCGATTACCCGATCCTCCAGGTCGCGGAGTATTATCGCGACGGAGTCATCCTGCAGCGCGATCAGCCGATTCAGGTCTGGGGTCACGCCAATGAGGGCATCGAAGTCAAAGTGAATCTCAATGGCGAAACCCAAACCGCGAAGGCCAATGACCTTCAGCAATGGTCTGTCTCGTTTCCGGCCAGAAAAGCATCAGCGGAGGCCATCACATTGACCGTCAAATCGAGCCACGGCTTCAACCGCACGGTCAAAAACATCCTCATCGGCGACGTCTGGTATTTGACCGGCAACACGCTGCTTTCCTCGGAATGGGGCCACGACCGGCGGGACGCGGAAGCTGAATTACCGGCTGCGTTGCCGCTCGTTCGGGAATTCAAACGCAATACCAAGGCCAGCACTTTCACGACTCCCCGGAAACGGAAATTCGAAACCGGAGGCGGCAAATACCGGTCTCACTGGCTCGACGCGGATTTCGCGAAAGAAGGCCACGGCGTGACGATGTTCGCCTACGAGTTCGCCAAAACGCTCGGCCGAGAGGGAATTCCGCAGGGATTTATCACGATGTCCTCCGGTCACGGCGGACGCAGCCGCCAACTGGCCTCGCCGCTTTCGTGGACGTCGTTTCACGGGGTGAAAGACCTGAACGATCCGGCTTTCCGGGCGCGACTGGAGGAACTGTTCCTGCAGTATCCCCACAGCGACATCGCGAAACAGGCGACCGCTGCACACGTGGAGGAAGTGAAAGCGTTCGTCGAAGCAATCGCCCATTCCGAAAAAGCGGGCATCGACAGCGCAAAACTGCCGCTCCGCGCCCCGGCTTTTCCCGAGGCCGGCAGCAACGAAGCCGTCGCGAGCGACACGATCCCGACCTACGCCTACAACTGGTGCGTCAGTCCGCTGACCCCCATGGGCGTGGCCGGCGTGATCTGGGTTCCGTCCGAGCACAACATCGGCGAGGATCCGGCGCACTATGCTGCCGAGCTGGAAACGTATGCAAATAGCCTGCCGGAGACTTACGGCCAGGATCCGATCCCGTTTTTCTACGCTCAGCCGGCGGAATCGCTCGTCGAAGGCATCTCCACACCAATAATCCCCGGCGCGAAGAGCATCACCTTCGATCAGTGGCCAAAGAGCCTGAAGGAGATCGCTGCGGAGTTAGCGAAGTTGGCGGAGTAGAGACGGCGGCTCAACCTGCCTCTGTCAGTGGCGTGCCGCACTCGTCACAGAATTTCGCATCCGCATCATTCACCGTCCCGCAGTTGCAGCGTTTCGGCCCGGGAATAGCGCTGCCGCATTCCTTGCAGAATTTCGAATCGAGATCGTTGCGGGCGTTGCAGGACGGGCATTCCACCTCGACTTCCGCTCCTTTTCCGATTGCCTCCCGCACGGTGGAAACGAGCGTCTCGCGCGTTCCATCAATCACGTAGTTTGCTGTATCTTTCGCCACCGGAGCGACCTCACCCGAATAATATCGGGTAATCTTCCCGGCAAATCCGGCCCTCAAACAGCCGATCCCAATCGCCAGCAACGGCATCCCCACGAAGATGCACCAGAACTTGTTGGGAAACCCACTCAATTTTCCGATCGACCCGAAGAAATCGACTGCGCCGGTCAGGATGAAACCCAAACCGGTTAGAACCAACACTATTCCCAGCACGCGGAGTCCGAATCGCTGCGATCCGTGGCCCCGGTTGATGAGTTCCCCGTCGTTTCGGCTGTGGTAGTTTCTTTTCATTGCCCGGATCATCCGTCGGGATGCAAAAATCACCATTACAAATTGTGAGCTGTTCTGGAATCAGGATCTGAGCAAATCGATCTTTCCAATCTGCTGATTCGTTCCAGTCGCCTGTTTGCGCTTGACGCTTCAATTGAACAGAACGCCCGCCCCCGTATGCTGGCTCCGGATGCCGTTTCGAATCCTCATCGCCATTGTCCTGTCTTTCGCTGGTGCTATGACCGTACAGGCATCCGATGTGCTTGAAATTCGGCCGTTTCTCGAGGCCCACTGTTTGAAATGCCACGGCGGAGACGAAACGAAAGGCGATGTCGATTTTTCGGAAATCAAAACGATGACGGAGGCCGATCGACACCCGGATTTGTGGGAAACGGTCGCGATCGTGCTGGAGGAAGGTGAGATGCCGCCAAAAAAGGCCACTTCCAGACCGTCCGATGCGGAAAAACAGGCCGTATTGAACTGGATTGAGAATGACTTTTTCGGCGAAATCGAATCCATGCCCGGCGTTTTCAAACCGCGGCGGTTATCGGGACCGGAATACCGGAACACGATGCGATCGCTGTTCGGATTCGATTTGGAAGTGAGCATCGCGGAGGCCGAGCAAACGGTGGCGGAGAAGTCGCTCGTGCTGAAATTACTCCCGACCGACCCGCCGGGAGCGAGCGGGTTTGTGAACGACACGCACACCGCGCGGATTTCGACGACGATTTTTGATCAGTATTCGTATCTCGCCGATTTTGCGCTCGAGGAGTTGTTTTCGAACAAACGCAAAGCGGAGTTGGCGGCATTGGTCGGCTCGAATTTGGGTAAAGAGCTGACGGCAGAGCAGGCCCGGCAATTGATGAAGAATTTCACGCAGAAAGCGTATCGACGCCCCTTTCCGAAGGAAAAGATGACGAAAATCCTGGCGAACATGGATGGAAAATCCGGCAACGATTTGATCGCTGTGTTGAAAACGGAAATGAAAACGGTGCTGATGTCGCCCGGGTTTTTGTATCGGGGGCACCTAAACAAATCCGATCCGGAAAAGAATCGCCAGCCGGTGGATGATTTCGAATTCGCGGAGCGGCTATCGTATTTCCTCTGGGAAGACGCGCCGGATGAGGAGCTGTTTTCCTTTGCCGCCAGCAGAGATTTAACGCGGAAAACGATCACGCTGGAATGGCAGATCGACCGGATGCTGAAGTCGCCGAAATCGCGTTCGCTGGCGGAGAGTTTCGGCTCGCAGTGGCTGTTGCTGGACCAGATCAAGCATGATCGGAAAGACCCACCCAACCTGCACGCGCTGCAAACACAGCCTCTCGACTTCCTGCACTACCTGTTTACGAAAGACCGGCCGGTGATGGAATTGATCGATT
>JABDJT010000139.1 GCA_013003335.1 Verrucomicrobiales bacterium
GTGTGGAGTACGACTCCCTTTTCGTCGTGCCACGTGAAAACGAGCTTCGCCTCCGGTCCCGGCTCCACTTTCACGTGCAAAAATCCGCCGCTGCGCGGGTCCTGGGAATACGGCTGCTGGATCAGGCCTTCCGGATCAGTGGAGGCCGGATCACCCGGTTTGCGGCCGAGGCGGGAATTCGCGTCGATCAATGCGCCGCAGGAAAATTCCTCGATCCCCGTCGGGTGAATGGCGTGATATTGCCAGTGCCGGTCGCCGCAGAGAATGAAAAACCGGTTGTCCCGATCGAGTCCGTTTTCTTTCAGCCAGGCGAAAAAATCGTCTCTTTCGTGCCGGAAACCTCCGTGGTTGGTGTGGTTGTCGGTCTTCCGCAGGTCATCCGGCCCAACCATCGGAGTGGGCGAAATGAGCAACTTGAAGGTCGCGTCGGATTCGAGCAGCGTTTTCTTGAGCCAGTCTTTTTGCTCCGCACCCCAGATCGTTTTGTCGGGCCCGTCCGGCGTCTCGTTGTCACTTCGATACATCCGGTTTTCGGGAAACCAAACCTGCAAATCTTTGGTGACACGGTGGGTTCGATACGTTTTGGCGTCAGCGTCGCCGTGAGGCGCGACGGGCAGCTGCTCCAGCATCAGGTTCCGGGCCACTTCGGGAGTCGGATCGTAATCACCGGAGTTGTCGCCGTCGTCGATCCGGTAATCGTGATCATCGACCATCCAGTATGTCGGAACGGCTGCAAACAGGTCGCGATAGCGGGGCTGGATGAACTGCTCGTGCCATTTCTGCCGCAGCTCGGGAATCGTCCCGGCGCGGGGATTATCCGGGGTGTCGTAGTAGACATTGTCTCCGGTTCCTACGAAAAAATCCGGCTTCCGTTTCAGGATTGTTTCGAGTGCCGGATAGCCGAGATCCTTGTCCGGGCCCGCGTACGGTTTCGGGAGTGCTGTGTTGTTTTCGACGAGGTGCTGCGCCTTGTCGATTCGGTCATCGCCGTGAAATTTCGCGTAGTTCATGCCGGTCACGACGACGAAGCTGGCTTCGGCATCAGCCGCTTTTCCGGGAAGCGTTTTGAAAGTGGCCGTCGGCCCGTTTCGGGTGAGCGCGGTTCGCGGGACCTCTTCCGGATTCGATTCGTCGTGGGGTTCCAGCAACGTCGTGTGGCAGGTGTATTCGACGCCGGGCCGGAGTTTTTCGAAGGTGGCCCGGGCGATGAAATCGCGCTCTTCCGTCGCGGAAACGACTTGGAGTTGCGCCGTGCTGGCGGTCGGTTCGGTCAATTCGAAAACCACCCGTCCCGGGGCACCCGGCAGATCGCGATCGACGAGTTGATCACCGTTCGTGAGGCGAACCTGAATGTTGGCGGAGGTCGAGGTGACTTCGCCGATCATGATTCCCTGTCCGGCCGCGAGATTGACAGTTGCTTCATCTTCTCCACAGCCGGAGAGGACCATTCCAATAGTGGCGGCGAGCAGCAGTTTGCAAAATTTCATCGTTCGAGCATGGCCGGTTTTCCGGAAAACGGAACCGGATTTTTGCGGGATACGAACAGCCCTGTCCGGCCGTAAATCACTTCACCAGCAACGCCGCGTTGCGACCGTTGTTCTTCCACTTTTCGAGGCGCTCGACTGGCATGACCGAAGTGTCATCGGATTTGGAAAATCCACAGCGCTCGAAAAATCCAATCGCCTGGGTGGAGAGGGCGAAAACGCGATTGGCCCCGATCTCGTTGGCACGGCGCTCGGCTTCAGCAAGAAGTTTCCGCCCGTATCCGAGGCCGTCGTGCGTGCGCTTCACGTAGAGACAGGCGATTTCGGCGCAATCCTCGTTTTCCTCGTTCGGATGAACGGCGACGCAGCCCACCACGTTGCCGTCAATCTCCAGCAGGATGAAATCTTCGATTTGCGACAGCAAATCTTCGCGGCTGCGGCGAACGAGTTTTTCGGAATCGACGGCGCGGCGCATGATGGTCATTAGTTCATCGACGTCTGTCGCGTCAGCCCGCCGGAAACGCTGGTAGAAATCGTCAGACACCATGATTCCGACCCCGGCATTGCTGAATAATTCAGCCAGCAAAGCATCGGGTTGTTCGATGGAAATCAGGTGCGTTCGCGGCACTCCGGCCTCGCAGGCATCGACAGCGTGGGCGATCTTGGAAACGCACCATTCCCCGGACTCCCGGTTCTTCGCCACCTGCTCCGCGGCAGCTTTCGAGGTCAACTGTCGCCCTTCGAGGACCTCGATCAGCGGGTCGAGGTCTTTTTCCACAACAAAAATAATCTTGTCGGCCTTGATCGCCGTACCGATTTCCATGGCCGCCTCGTCGGAATTGACCCGCAGCGTACCGGCACTGGAATCGTACCCGAGCGGGGAAACAATCGGCAGGATTTCCTGGTCCAGAAGGGCTTCGAGCGATTCCACGTCGACCCGCTCGATCGACCCGGTGTGTTGAAAATCAACTCCGCCACGGATCCCGGCCGGGTGGGCAAAGACGACATTGGCGGAAGCGGCACGAATTTTCAGGGCAGACAGCTTCTGCATCACATCGCTGCTCAGCCGCGAAATGGCATCGATGCACACTTCGAGCGTGGCCTCATCAGTCGGGCCGATTCCATCGTCATTGGAGAGCGTCACGCCCCGCTTTTCAGCGAGGGCCCGGATTTGCTGCGCACCGCCGTGAACGAGCACAACACGAATGTTCAGCGAGCGCAGCACGGCCAGGTCGAGCAGGATGTCGGAAAAGGCGTTTCTTGCGAGAACGCCGCCGTCGAGCGCGACGACGAAGGTGCGGCCGCGAAACTGCGGAACATATTGGAGAATTCCCCTGAGATCGCCAAATTTCATTTTCCCCGAAGCGAATCGAGCAGACTCTTCCCGGCTTTTTCCAGATCGTCGATCGCTTTTTTGCCGTCATCGACCATCTCGCTCAGGTTTCCAAACGGCGTGCGAATGTCCGGCTTTGGATCACTCATGT
>JABDJT010000151.1 GCA_013003335.1 Verrucomicrobiales bacterium
TTCCCAAGCTGGCCCGCGAGAGCGGACGGGGGCTGGTGAAACCGGGCTTCACCGCCACGCTCGATGAACCCGGTAAGTATACGGTCTGGCTCCACACCTACAGTGTTATCGACGGCACGGCCTATGAACACGGTGACCGGCTTCCCACCGGTGCCGAAGTTGTGCTGACGGAACAACCCGGCAACCGTCCGGTCGTGCTGAATCGCTCAATCATGGCGTCATCTAAAAGCTTCGGCGCTGACACCGCAGTTGCAGTGGGAACTTTCGAATCGCGCGGCGGTGTCACCATCGAAGTTGGCGGGACCGGATTTCCCAAGCCCGCGGTGCTGTCCGTCGCCCCGCAGAAAATCGGCGACAGTTTTCGGGTCATTCTAACGATCGCCGGGATCCTGATCGCCTGCCTCTTTTTCGCGATCGTCAGCCTGATCATTTTGTTGCATCGCCGCGCGAAGATGGTCGCGCAAAATCCGGGTGCGTAGAAAACGGAACGCGTCAGGAGGTTGCTTCGTGAACGAAATTGTTCAAAGTCGCGGCCGGTTCGAACCCCAGATATTCGAGGATGGGACGACTCATGTCGCTGGCTTCGGTGTAAAGATAGGGACATCCGTGTTGATTCGCATCATCAACCCGCGCGGAGACCATCCCGCGATAGATTCCCCGATTGCGTTTTTCCGGCACTGTCGCACCGGCGAACAAACCTCCGAATTTTTTGCCTTCGGTGTATCGAATCAAGCCGCACCCGGCTGTCGTGCCATCCGTATCGGCCACGTAAATTCGCATGGAATCACCCATGCCTTTCATTTCAGCCCGCAGTGACTCGACGAATTCCGCCGTGCCGTCTCCCCAAACCCGTTGGCAGATCGGTTGCAAATCTTCGGCAAGAGAATCGGGATCGGTCAGGCGCCGATACTCAGCGTCTTCCGGAAAATTCAGGGGGAACTCCGCTGCGTCGAGCAACATTAGGGAGCAGACTTCACCGGGTTTGAATCCCCGATCCAACAACACGTCTTCGAAGTCGGACGACTGGTCGTGCGAATAGATTTTCCAACGGAAGGAATAGCCGATCGAATCGTAGAACTCAACCTGCTCGTCTATCGCCGCCCCGATGTCCGACCGGTTGGATGACTCGAAAAAATCGATCCAGTTGTGGGCCGCGAGGGGGAAGGGGCCGACCGTTCGCCGCACGCCGCCCGCAAAATCGCGCTGGTATTCCGGCGCGAGGATTCCCGGTTGTCGACGCACTTCGCGATCGAAAACTTCCAGAATATCAGGCGGCAGCGGCATGCATCAACCGATGCCATAGGAAAGAGGGACGTTCCATTGCAATCTCACGATTTGAAGTTCCGCCCGTGTTGTTCCAGATTCGTTCGACATGAAACTTTCCTTGAATTCCTCTACCATCAAGCCCACCCCCCTCCTCGAAAAAATCAAGGTCACAGGCGAGGCGGGCTATCGCGGGATCGAACTGTGGGCAGTCGAATTGTACGAACACGTTGGCCGGGGCGGAGAAATTTCGGACGTGGAGAAAGCCCTCGCGGATTACGGGCTGGAAGTTCCCTGTTTCATCGCGGTGCGGAACTGGGGTGAAACGGAAGGCTGGGAATACAAGCTCGCCCTCGACGAAGCCCGCCGCCGATTCGAACTCGCCGCGCGCCTGAACGCCCCGCTCATGGTCTGCACCCCGCCGCTGATTGAGCCGGGCATCGACGGCCTCGAAGACGGATACGCCGACCTTCTTCAAATCGGCCGCGAGACCGGCGTGCAGGCGGTTTTGGAATACATCAGCTTTTTCGCCAGCCTGAACAACGTTCCCGACACTGTCACCGTGATGGACCGAACGGGGCAGGATGACTGCGTCACGATTCTCGATTCCTTTCACAACTGGAACAATAAGACCACTCTCGACGACATTCAGGCTCTGCCGCTCGAGCGAATCGCCCACTATCACATCAACGACGCCGCGCCCAATATCCCAAGTGGTCAGCAAACCGATCCGGATCGCGTGATGATCGGCGACGGCGTCATCGACCTGAAATCCGAACTGACCGTTCTCCGTGAAAAAGGATACGACAAATGGCTCAGCCTCGAGCTTTTCTCCGAGGCCTGGTGGGCGAAAGATGCCGCCGAGACTGCGCGGGTAGGGTTGGAAAAAATGCGGGAAGTGGCGGAGGAAGCGGGAATTGAAGTCGAGTGAAAAGCCCGAAACTCTAGTCACGAACCTCCACCTTCTTCCGCATCGCCTTTTTCTCTGATCGCTGTTCTTTCGTTTTGCGCCGCCGCTTCTTCTCCGCCGCAGATGGCTTGCGTTTTTGAAAACGCTTTTTCGCCCGGAGTCGACCTTTTTCGAGCTGCACTTTTTTCCGGTAGGCTTCGATCTGTTCGCACAGACGCAGGCGGGCGATTTCGCGATTCGCGGTCAGGGAACGTTCTGACTGGCATTGAATTTCGATCCCGGTCGGGAGGTGCCGAAGCGAAACACAATTTGCTGTCTTGTTGATTTTCTGTCCACCCGGACCGGAACCGGCGATGAATTTTTCGACAAGATGGTGCTCCCGGATCCCCAGATCGGACATCCGCTTCAATAAGCGTTCAGGAAGTTGGAGGCCACCGTTGGACATGAGTTCACGCGGGTAAGGTGCCACCGAACACAGGCGACGCAAGATTTCGTCAGAACGAACCAACAGGGTTCGTTCGCCAATCAGACCCTGTTCATTCGTTTTTTCGTCGCAAACGAATTTCGACTTTGTCGCCGACCTGGATGGAATTGGCGAGGGAAGCGAGCGCATCTTTCGGGAGATTGATGCAGCCGCCGGTGACGCATTTTCCGATCCGCGATTCGTCCTGAGTGCCGTGGAGCGCGTAGGAATACCAGCGGAACACGCCCCTGTATTCGCCAAAATGAAAGGGCTGGTCGGTTTCGCTTTTCGGCTGCAAACCGAGAAATGCCGAGCCGTATTCGCCGCCTTTCCCGTCTCCGTCAAAATCGATCGAGCTCATGTTGGTGAACAGTTTTTCGCGCAGGAAGGCCTCCGGTTTTCCGGATTTTTCGACGAGCGATTTTTCCATCGCAAACCGCCGCCCGTTTGTCAGCACGGCATTCACGCGAAATTTTCCGAGCAGCGATTTTCCGGCTTCGAATTTCGAGCCCTCCGGCAAAACCCCGTCTTTTCCGAATCCGACCGGGAATTTCAGAGTCTGTTTCCCCTTTTCCGAAAAAATCCCGTAGCTTTCTTTCGGCGTTTCAGGATCGAGAAAAATTTCGATTTTTCTACCTTCTCCCGCATCCAGGCTGGAAACCAAAACGGCGGTCAGCGCGGCAAAAAATCCCCGATTCCTCATTTTCCCTTTTTCTTCCTCTCAGGCCGTCCCGTCGGCCAGTGAATCGCATCCAGTGCCTTCCATTCTTCCTCGGTCAGGCGACCGGGTTCGCGACTGCCGGTGGCATCGACTTTCGTCAATTTATCGCCAAGATCGGCCCGCGCCTTCATGGCCATCGCCCGCATCGTGAGCACGACATCCGGATTTTCGGTGGCGACATTTTTTGTTTCGCTGATGTCGTTTTCCAAATCGTACAGTTCCGGTTTTTCGACTTTGCCGGCGGAATAGGGATTCGGCGTGCCGTCGGTGCCGCCCGGGTTTCCGGCCATGGTGCGGTACCCGTGGGGAACGTAGAGCTTCCATTTTCCGCGGGTCACGGCGTGCAGTTCGTTCTGCTTGTAGTAAAACCAGTAACCGTCCTCGTGAGGATTTTCGGCGCCTTTTTCGCCTGAGATAATCGGCCAGATGTCTTTGCCGTCGATGGTGTGGTCGGGCAGCTCGGCATCGATGACTTTCGCGAAAGTCGGGAGCAAATCAATATTCATCCCCGGCGTGTTCGTCTCGGTTCCAGCTGGAATTTTCCCGGGCCAGCGCATGATGCACGGCTCGCGCACCCCGCCCTCCCAGGCCGTTCCTTTTCCTTCGCGAAGCGGCAATGCGGAGCCGCCGTGCGTGCCGTAGCTGAGCCACGGGCCGTTGTCGCTGGTGAACATCACGAAGGTGTTTTCGTCGAGACCGTTGGTCTTGATCGCGTTCAAAATCTCGCCGACCGACCAGTCGATTTCGGCAATGACATCGCCGTAAATTCCGCGTTCGGTTTTGCCGGCAAAGCGGTCGCTGACATAAAGCGGAACGTGCGGTTGCGGGTGGGGGACGTAGAGGAAAAACGGGTTGTTCTTGTTCCGGTTGATAAAATCGACAGCTTTGGTAGTGAGCCAGGTCGTGAGCATTCGCTGGTCGTGGGCGTCGGCAATGCGGAGCCGATCGTTGCCATCAAAAATCGGGAGGTGGGGAAAGCGGTCCCCGGCGGTCGGGTGAAGCGGCCACATGTCGTTCGAGTAGGGGATGCCGAAGTATTCGTCGAACCCGTGTTGGAGCGGCAGGAATTTTTCGTGATCGCCGAGATGCCATTTTCCAAAAATTGCGGTGGCATATTCCTTCTGCTTGAACATCTCGGCCAGCGTCATTTCGGAGGTAGCAATACCGTGCCGGCTGCCTGGTCCGAGTGCGCCGTGAATCCCGATCCGGTTCGGGTAACAACCCGTCAGCAATCCTGTCCGCGAGGCCGAGCAAACCGGCTGGGCGGCATACCAGCGGGTGAATTTCCGGCCTTCGGCCGCCATTTGATCGAGGTGCGGTGTCTCGAATCCCTTTGCTCCGAAAACGCCGACGTCTTCATAACCCTGGTCATCGGTAAAAATGATGACGACGTTCGGCGGACGATCGTTTTGCTGCCCAACAACGGAGAATGGTATGAGCGCAAGCGCGGCAAAGAGTCGAATCATGCACAAATCGTAGCACGGGTTTCGGGAACCGTGAATCCCCCGAACGAGGCCTCGAAATCAGTTTTTGTAGCTTTTCCACCAGTCATCGGTGGTCATCGACGCGAGCATTTCCAGGCAATGTGGGAATGTCCCGCGGGCGGCGAGAATTTTCCGGCTTTCGTGAAAACTGCCGAATTCCAGGACCTCGATTTCGACGAAACGGACTCCCCAATTGTTCATTCGCTTCTCGGTGTCGAAATAAATGTCGATCGTTCTTGAACCGACGAGTGCTTTTCCGTAGTCGTCGACCACGAAAATCCGGTCGTAGCCCTTGATCCGGAATTTCGTGCCGAGCGGAAATCTCGACCAGTCGGCAGCGGCGGAATGATATTCCTTCGTATACTGCAAATCGGTGCCGAGAGCGGTTTTCCTGCCGTATTTGAGGTGATCCGCCTCGGTGTGGGTGTAGGCCGTTGTGCGCACCACCGTCGTTACGAGCGGCTTTTCCGGTTCCTCACCAGCGATTGCCGGAACGGCGAGCGCGAGCAGGATGGCTGGAAAAACGGATTTCATCGATCAAATTTCGAAGCAAGAGGGTTGGTTCGGCGAACAGACCCTGTTGATTTGGAAAACCTCTCGATTATCGGCCGACTTTCAAATCCAGATTTGAATTCACGGTCGAGCCGGGAATCGCCGGCAGACCGAGCAGATCGAGGCAGAGGTTGCCGGCATCGGCGTTGCGGATCGGCTGGGTGCCGTCGTTGGTCAGAACCGGATTCAACTCGCCGGGATTCTGGCGGGATCCGGGGTTGAGCGCATAGAGGTCGCTGCCGGGTGAAACTCCGGGACCCCAGACATAAAAGGGGATCGTGTAATTTTCCCGCTGCTCGTTCAGGTTGTGTTGTTTCGCGCCGGTAAGACCGCCGTGATCGGCCGTGAGGACGATATAGGTTTTGCCGGACCAATCGGGACTTTTGTCAATTTTCTCGAAAATATCGCCCAGCAATTCATCGGCCTTTTTCACTGAGTTCATGTAGAGGGAGGGCTTTGTGGTCCTCCAGCCCTGCACGTGGCCGGCGGTGTCGGGATTGCGGATGTGAACCATGAGCAGGTCGAACGTTTCCTTTTTCATGACGCGCTCCAGTTTGTCGATGACCAGCTCGGAGGTCCGTTTCATCTCGTAGCGATCGATCTTGTTGCGGCCGTTATCAGGACCGACGAGATCCGGCGCGCCGTGTTTTTCACCCCAGCTGTTTTCGAACAGGGAGAACTTGGTTTTGCTGACGAACATCCCGGTCCGCAGTCCATGGTCGTGAGCGACGGAAAACATGCTGGGAATGTAACCACCCTTGTTTTTGTGAAGTGTCATGCCGATCGGTGGATCGTGATTGATTGTCCAGCCGTGGCCGTTTTCGCCCGCCACGAGTCGGCTCGTCACCATGCCGGTGTGATTCGGCAGAGTGATGGTGTAATTCACTGCAGAACGGGCGTTGTCGGTGAACGCGCCTTCGTTTCGCAGACGGTAAAAGTTCGGGACGTCTTCAGGGCCGTGAGTGGTGATTGCGTCGGGACGCAGCCCGTCAACGGAAATGAAGATGACACGAGTGTCGGAGGCAGCCTGGCGGTACTCGGCTTTGGAAAAGACGGCATCAGAGAAGAACACCGTGGCCGGGACCACAAGGCACAGCAATATCAGGAGGGAATGGGAACGCATTTTTTACGTAAGACTTCTTGGAATTTCTTAAAACAATCGGTTTTTCGCCCTTATGGACGATCAAGGTTACGATTTTATTTCAAAAATGGCCTCGATTTCGACCGAAGCACCGGTCGGAAGCGCAGCAAAGCCTAAAGCGGAGCGAGCATGATATCCGTCTGAACTTTTTCCAAAAATCTCGTGGTACAGGTCGGAAGCGCCGTTGATGACGAGGTGTTGATCGGTGTATTCCGGCTTGGAATAAACGCAGCCCAGCAGCTTGATCACCTTCAAATCATCCAGCGTTCCGTGTTCTGCGTAAACGGATTGGAGAATTTTGACGGCGCAATCCTTTGCTGCGGCGTAGGCTTCATCTGTCGATACAGAATCGCCGACGATGCCTTTCTGGTCGGAGACATGGCCGGAGGTGATGAGGAGGTTTCCGGTGCGGATGCAAAGGTTCAGGTATCCGGCTTCCTGGTTTTCGGGCAAATCGATGCCGAGATCGCGGGCTTTTTGGGTGTAACTCATGGGAAACCGGTAAGTTCCCTGCCAATCGGGAATCTTCAACTGTGTTTGAAACACGAGTCAGCGGGGTTGGTTTGGGGATCGGACCCTGTTGATTCGTGCCGATTGCTGGAAACCGGGCTCAGGTCTTCAGGGGGCCGGGAATGCCGTTTTCGGAATCTTCGGTCGGAGATTCTTCTCCGTCTTCCTCTCCGCTTTTTTCTGCCGCCTCCGAAGGGGAGGGGAGGATCGCGGAGATCAGGATGATCAATCCCAGCAAGCTGAAAAGGACGAACGGCGGGGTCCAGGAAAGGGTGAGATTGAAAATCCCGACGCAGATTCCGAGAAATATCAGCGCACTGATTCCGCCGAATATGACGGCTTTTGACCGGCGGTATCGAAACAGCCACATGGCCAGGACCACGATGCCGAGTATGGCCGCCCAGCGTGCCCAGGTTGGCCACCAACTAATGAAACGACCACTCTGGATGGTGGCGACAGTGCGGGCAAAAAGGCCGGAAGGAGAGATTTTTGTGCCGTCCGGCAGGCTGATTTGTCGGTCCAGCGAACGGTCAAAACCAATCAGGACGAGGTTGTTTTGTATGGAATCGAACTGGGGCTGAAATTCAGCAAGGAGGCGCTTCGCGACTTCGTCTTCGGATTGGCCGGTGTAGTGGAGCTGATCGACGGTCAGCGTGGTGAAGTGATGATTTTCGACCAGGTCACCGTTTTCATTCCGGCGCGACGAGGTCATTCGCGGATGGACGCCGGCATTGACGGGCAGTTTGAAGGTGCCGTCCGGAGAGATTGGAATTTCCATCGCCTCGCCGAGCTGAATTTTGCTTTTCGGTCCGTCGAGAGTGACCTGGATCCCGTCGAGAGGAATGCGCGCCGCGGAGGCGATGGCCCGGAGGGCGAAAGACGGCACGACGGTTTCGCCCTGCCGGGCGACGAGCGTGGTCCGAATGTCGCCGTTTTCATCGACTGGACGATCGTTTTCGAAAATCGTGAAAGCTGCGTCGCCGTTCACCAGTAACTGGCTGTCGGGGAGGCGGACCGTTCGTTTGATCTCGCGGAGCGTGGAGGCGTCGCCTTCGAAGCTCAGAGCCGGATAGGAATGGGGAAAGTTCGGATCGCCTTCCGCATCGGATACCAGCGCACCCAGCGCAAGGCGGGGGAGGGGTAGGGCGGCTTCCTTGAGCGGTTCGATGTCTGTCTGATTAAACATCGATTTTTCGTCAAACATGGGCGTGGGAGCGAAGGCCACGGCTTTTGGATTCAGTTTCGCGAGGGCGGCGAGAATGGTCGCGTAATCGAGCCGGGTCAGGGATTTGACGGCATCGGCATCCTCGCTGGCGCCGGTTCCGAGACCGAGGTCCAGAGGTTCGTAGTCGTCGTTGATCCGGATGAAAGTCACGGCGGGATCACTGATCTTGTCCCCGGCATTTCCGACGCAAAACTCGAGCCAACCGGCGTTGAAGCTTTGAATCGGAGCGATTTCGCGGTTTCGGAGGTCCCACTCGCCGATGCCGACGAGAATGGCACCGAATACCAGGAATGTGATGAGGCGATAGCGCATAAAGAAGAGGAAAACGGGGCGGCGTGCAAAGTCTGTTCTATTCTTCGGACTGACTGTGGACTGTGGGGGAAAAACCCGTCGAGACGATAGGCGTTATTGCGCCGGTTTCAAGATGTGCACCGGTTTGGTTCGCGGATCGAGCGAGACGTAATTCCGGCTGCCTTTCCAGTGGTAAATCTCCTCATACATCAGGTCTTCCACAGCGAATCGCCCGTCTTCACTTCCCGCGAAAAGAAAATCGGGCACGGTTATTTCGCAGTCGCGGGTTTCGTGAGCGTTGAGATTCACCACCACGAGGATGGCGTCGCTCCGGTCGTCGGCAGACCATTTGTAAAAAGCGAGAATCTCGTCATTCGCGGCCGGTAAAAATTCGATATTCGTGTATTCCTGCAAAGCGGGTTCGGCATTGCGGATCTCATTGAGCCGCGTGATGAATGCCTTGATGTGTCCGGCCTTGTTCCAGTTCCGGGACTTGAGCTGATATTTTTCGCTGTCGAGATATTCCTCCCGCCCTTCCAGCGGCTCGTTTTCGCAAAGTTCGTAGCCTGAATACATTCCCCATGAACTTGAGAGCGTCGCGGCCAGCGCGGCACGGATTTTGAACATCGCGGGAGGCGCATTCTGTAGGTGATAGGCGAGAATATCCGGTGTATTGGGCCAGAAATTCGCACGGTAATAATCGCTCATTTCACCTTTTGTTAGCTCATTCACGTAGTCGATGATCTCGCCCTTTTCGACCCGCCAGGTAAAGTAGGTATAACTTTGGGTAAAGCCCACCTTCGCCAGGGCCTGCATCATTTTCGGTCGCGTGAACGCTTCACTCAGGAAAATCGTTTCCGGATAGTCACGATGGATTTCCGAGATCAGCCATTCCCAAAATGCCACCGGCTTGGTGTGCGGGTTGTCGACCCGGAAAATCGTCACTCCGCAGTTTTCGATCCAGAATTTCACGCAGTCGAGCAACTCCGCCCAAAGTTCCCGCCACTCGTCGCAATGAAAATTCAGCGGGTAAATATCCTGATATTTCTTTGGCGGATTTTCAGCATACTTGATTGTCCCGTCCGGCCGGTGAAAAAACCATTCGGGATGACTTCGAACCCACGGATGATCCGGTGAACACTGGATCGCGAAATCCATCGCAATCTCGAGGCCACGGTCACGGGTCTCATCGACCAGCCATTTGAAATCCTCCACCGTGCCCAGTTCCGGTGCGACAGAGCGGTGTCCGCCGTGTTTTGACCCGATCGCCCACGGCGAACCCACGTCTCCGGGTTCGCATTTCGTGGAATTGTTTTTCCCCTTCCGGAACGTCTCCCCGATCGGGTGAATTGGCGGAAAATACACGACATCAAACCCCATCGCGGCCGCATCGTCGATTCGTGGAAGGCAATCCCGCAGAGTGGCCGGGCGATTTTCGTCGCCGAACGCCGAGCGCGGGAAAAACTCATACCAGGCCGAAAATTGGGAGCGCTTTGTTTCCAAAACCAACCGCCGGTGCGGCTTGAACTGCGTTGCGAGGGAACGGTCCGGCCAACGTGCGAGCAATTGGCGGGCATCCTCCGATCCAAACTGTTCCGGGACGTCTGCCGGACCGGTTTTCATCAATTTCGCCGCCAGGTCATCAATCGCCTCCGCGTCGGTCGTCGATTTTCGCCTCGCCGCGCGAAGAGCGGCTTCGTTCAGGATCACGCGTCCCTCTTCCAGTTCCGTGTCGAAATTTTCCTGATCCCCCGTCAACCTCCGCTCGAAATCGTGCAGCCACGTTTCGTAGTCATCCGCCCAGGCTTCCACGGTAAATTCGAACTGACCCGGCTTGGTAAACCGGAGATCTGCGGACCAGCGATCGTTGTCCACGGGATGCATGGGAACCTCATTCCAGTTCCCCTTTTTACCGCTGGGACGGCGACGGCGCCACCGGACCACTGCGACCAGCACATCATGCCCATCCTTAAAAATGTCCGTTTCCACCCGCAGCAACTCGCCCACGACACGTTTTGCGGGATATTTGCCACACTCCACCGATGGCGAGAGATTCGAAATGACCACCGTGTTTCGGCGTGGTTCGATCGGGTCCATAATTTCGTGAATGAGGCGCGAAACGGGGCGATTGCACGCATTTTTTCCGCGCACGGAGCTTGCGGTTATTTCGATCCAACAGGGTTCCTTCGCCAAACCAACCCTGTTGATTCGTTTCAGGCCTCCGTCATGCGGTGGGTCGGCTTGGGCATACCGGGCCGGAAATGTTCAGCGTGGCTGATTTCCATTTTCAAACCGCGCGCCTCGACGATTTCGGCCTGCAAGGCCTTTCGGGCCGCTGATTCCAGGGTGTCCGGATCGGTCTCCGCGCGAATGTTCAGCAAAAGCTCGCCGTCATCGAGGGGGTCGAGGAGGTGATGGCTCTGTTCCGGCTCCGAATCGCCACGAACAAGATTGATGGCGGCGATTTCCATGGGATCTCCCAGCGGCGTCAGTGTCATTTTCAAGTGCGCGACCTCCGCGCCGGCTTCCTGCATCGTTTCGCGCAGCGTGACGGCGATCGATTTTAACAGCTCGTTGCCGTCAAATTCCTCTTCGTCATTTTCGGCCTCCATTTCGACCGTCATGTTCAACCATCCGAGCAGGGCCTCGCCGTCGCCGTATCGTTGGTAGTCGATCTCCAGGAAGCGGCCCACATTCATTTCCGCGTTCAAAACCGCTTCGAACCACTCTTCGCAGCCTGTTCCGTCGCGGGCAGAGATCTCAAAAATTTTGGCCTCGGGAAACTCGCGTGCCATCGCATCACGGAGACCGGCGAGCGATTCGTCGTCGAGCAGGTCAATCTTGTTGATGACGATGTTCTCGGCTTCCTCAAGCTGTTTCCGATAAATATAGGTCACATTCGGCGAAAACTTCCGGCCGTCCGGGTCGAGTTCCAGAACGCGCCGGGCACGGACAGAATCAACCAGCACGCTGAGCGGCGCGACGACGTAATCGTCCCCGTAAATTTTCTGAAGCGGCAGGCTGACGGTCGCAACGAGGTCCGTGCAACTTCCGACCGGCTCGGCGAGAAAGGCGTCCGGCCTCGTCTCGGCAGTCAGGTTCCGGGCAGCGTCGATCAGGGAATTGAACCGGCAGCAGAAGCAACCGCCGGAGATTTCTTCGACGGGAAATTCGTTCGACCGGCCGATCGCAGAATCGACGAGACCTGCGCCCTGGTCGTTCGTGATCAAACCGACGGTGTGATTGCGGTCGTCGAGATAGCGGGCGAACCGCTGGATCACCGTGGTTTTTCCGGCTCCGAGAAAGCCGCCGATCATGAGATATTTGGAGGGCATGGCCAGGTAATGGTAATCCCGTAAATCTTGTAAATCCTGTCAGAAAATTTCCTCACGAATCCGCGTATTGCGGGTCCTGCTGCATTTTTTCAATGAGGGCATTGAGATGCTCGATGTATCCGTGGACATCGACGCTCGACTCCTCCGGTTTTCCCCGCACTGCGTAGAGCCATCCATCGACAAATGGCGAAGTGCGGACCAGGCAGGCGTCTTCTTCGAGAAGCGGATTGCCGCCCGCGAATTCACCATCCATCACGCAAAACAAGTCGCTGGCTGCTTTGAAGCCCTCGACGTAGCCGATCTGCTGGCCGGATTCCACGGGCTCACCATCCTTTTTTTCCCATTGTGCATCCACGAGTTCGCCGAGCATCCGGGTGGCAAACTTGGTGAATCCAACCCGCCAAAGATCCGGATCGTTCTCGTCCTGTGCCATCCAGTAGTGGCTTTTCGAGTAGCGAAAATCGACCGGGAAACGGGCGGAAAGCCGGGCGTGCTTGTAGCGGACGGTCTCCATTTTTCTCAACGAATCGGCCCGAAATGATGGCCGAGTGGCAGGAAAACGAACACGCCGCGGCCGACGATATTTTCTTCGGGGACTGGCCCCCAGCCGCGTGAATCGAAGCTGGAATCGCTGTTGTCGCCCATCGCCCAGTATTGCTTCGGTCCGAGCTTTTGCGGTCCGTAATTTCCCGTGTATCCGGGGGAGTAATCGCCCTCGGCGGCCATGACGCGCTGCATGCCGAATTCCTGTGCAATCTCGCCGTCGATATACAGATTCGGTGCTTTCACTTCGACTTCATCGCCCGGCACAGCGACAAGGCGCTTGATATAGTGCTGCGAACCGCCCCGCGGATCGAAACTGCCGCTCATTTCGATTCCGCGAATGCCCCGGGTGTTGAACACGAAAACTTCGCCGCGTTTCGGTTTGCGCCAGTGATAGGTGAAACGGTCGACAAAAACCTGGTCACCGGTATCGACGAAACCGCGGGCAATGACCGTGCCTTTTGGCGCCAGCAATCCGCCCGTTCGAGGATCGCGATCCAGTTCCTCATTGATCATTTTGCCAATCCGGGCGGAGGTTCCGGGAGCGGAGAAGGTTTTCACCCGGCCCTCTTCATCCGGGAAACTCGAAAGATAAGTTCGCGTGAAATAATAGTAGCGATTCTTCTCGGAAAGGCTGCGCGGATCGATCACCAGGTTGCGGTCTGCCACCCAGTTGATGTGAGTTCTCCCATACCAGAGTTTGTCGAAAAACTGTTTCAGGACTCCCGGAGTTTCATAGCCTTCGGGCGCGAATTTGTCCTCGGAGGGATCAGGTTTGGTGTTGCCCTGGAGCGAGCGATCTTCGTAGGCAATCACGCCGTTCAGGGTCGGCTGCATTGAGCCGGTTGGAATTTTGAACGGTTGCAGGAAATAGGTTCGGATCGCCATCACGAGGAGCAAAACGACGAAAATCGATTCGATGTTTTCCCGCCACCAGGACGGCTGGTAGCCTTTCACCGATTTTTCGCAGGTTTTGCGCAGCGATTCCGCGCTGTCTTTCAACTCCCCCCGCTTCGTGTCTTCGGCTGTCAGCGTTTCCGAAAAACTGGCTTTCACAGCCTCGATTTTTGCGTGATTTTTCTCCTCAATCAGATCGCGGTTGTATCGGATAAACCGGTCCACATCCTTCAGAAATTGCTTTCCTCCCTTGCGGTGTTTCCGCGTGATCGGCTCATTCGCCTTCGGATCCTCTTTTTCCTTTTTTTCGGGTTTCGATTTGTTTTGGGCCATCGGAAATTGGAGTAAAAAATCCGGCTTTCAGAAAAACCGGACGCGCAGAAACTCCCACAGCATTCGCAGTTTGGAAAGCCGGTATCGTTTCTCAAACACATTGAAGCCATCCTCCTGCATTCGGTCCAGGATCCGGGAGTAAATCACCCGCATCAGCTCGGCCGACCGCATTGAATCGCGATCCTCTTCCGGCAAAACCGCCAGCGCAGCTTTGTAAAACCCCGCCGCGCGGTCTGCCTCGAATTGCATCAGCTGGCGGAAAGCGGGTTGTTCAGGAGAAAATTCGAGAATGGATTCCGGTTTCACGCCGAACCGGGCCAGGTCCTCCAACGGGAGATAGATTCGCTCTTCGCCCGCATCTTCGGCCACGTCGCGGAGAATGTTGGTGAGTTGCAGGGCGTAACCGAGCTGCTCGGCATAGATTTTTGTTTCGGGGTTCCGGTAACCAAACAATTCGATGCTGACCAGGCCGACCGCGCTGGCGACCCGGAAACAGTATGTCTGCAGGTCTTCAAACGTTTCGAACGCCTGCGGATTCAGGTCCGATTCGCAGCCGGCAATGATTTCGAGCAGCATTTCGCGGGGCAGTTTGCGCCGGTCGATCAGTTGCGAGAACTCGGTTTCGATCCCCGATTCGGGTTGGGCGTCGCCGTTGATGAGCGCCCGCCAGTGGTCGAGGCCTTCTGCGCGGTCGCTGGTTGAGAATCCGGGGTCGTCAGCGATATCATCGATCACCCGGCAAAAGCCGTAAAAAACCCGCATGTCGCGGCGCTTTTCCTTCGGCAGGACCGCGAGGGCAAACGCGAGATTTGATCCGCTGCGCCGCACGATTTCGTCGGCGGTCTCTGTGGTGCTCGTAATGATGAGATACGAATCAACAGGGTCTGTTTGACGAATCAAGCCTGTTGGTTTGTTTTTTCACCGGAGAGATTCTACCCGCCGACCGGCGCGAGTTTATTGCCGTCAGCTTTTTCGGCCTTGGAAAATTTCACCCCGACGGTTTTGGAAACGCCGAATTCCTCCATCGAAACGCCATACATGATGTCGGCGCGGGACATGGTCCGCTTGGAGTGGGTGACGATGACAAACTGGCTGTCCCCGATGAACCGGTCGAGCACGCGGATGAAGCGGGTGATATTCGCTTCGTCGAGCGGGGCGTCGAGTTCGTCGAGCACGCAGAACGGCGAGGGCTTCACCATGTAGATGGCGAACAGCAGCGCGACGGCCGTCATGGATCGCTCGCCACCGGAAAGCAGGCTGATGGACTGCAGTTTTTTGCCGGGCGGTTTCGCGATGATGTCGATGCCGCTTTCAAGCATGTCGCCGTCGTCCATCAAGACGAGATCGGCCTTGGCTTTCTCGCCGAACAATTCCTTGAACATGTCGCGGAAGTTGACGCGGATTTTGTCGAAGGCTTCCCCGAATTCACGGCGTGCGTCGCGGTTGATCTTGGAAACGAGTTTCAGCAAATCAGCCCGCGCAGTTTCGAGGTCTTCCAATTCGGCGACCTGGAAGGAGTAGCGTTCCTCCAATTCGTCAAATTCAGCGATGGCGTCGAGATTGACCGGCCCCATCGAATCGAGCCGGCTGCGGAGGACGGCGACAATTTCCTCGACGAAATCCCAGTCCGGCTCGGCGGGATCGTCGAATTCGGTTTCCGGCTCGGCGATTTCCGGATCTTCCGGTGATTCCTTTGCCTCTGTCTCCGATTCTTCCCCGGTTTCGGCGGCCTGCTTGGCGGCGATTGTCGCCTGCCGCTTTTGATTGCGCTCGTGAGCTTCGCGCTGGTTTTCAATTACGGCGAGCAGGGCATGGCTGTCGGGCTCAAAGCGCTGGATTTCAGTCTGGTATCGTTCCAGGGCATGCGAGTCGAGGGCCTGGATTTTCAGGTCGAGTTGAGCAGCACGGACTTCTTCTTTACCCCGCTGATCGGCCAATTTCTGAACTTCCTTGAGCTTTCCGGTCAGATTGCCTTCGCCCTCCTCGATGACTTTGCCGTGCTCGGCGCGTTCGTTGCGAATGTCGTTCAGCTTTTCATTGAGCACTTCGAGTTCTTTCCCGGCCGACTCGATTTTTGCCTCCCGTTCCTGATTTTCCTTCTCTGACGAATCGATCCGCTCACGGTAGCTGTCGATCTCGGCTTTGCGGCGTTCGACGACCTCGTTCAGCTCGGAGAGGCGGTCTGCCATGGGCTGCCGCTGGTTTTGTAAATTTTCGATCGCCCCGCGCTCCACGGCCAGTGAGGTGCGGACTTCCGCCAGGACCTGCCCGGCCTGCTCCTCGCGGTCCCGGGCCATTTCCAGAGTCTCGGAAATTTCTCCAATCCGCTCCGCGATTTCACCGATCCGCTGTCGGGCAGTCGTTTTTTCGCTCTCTGAATTCTCAATTTCCTCTTCGATTTCATCCTGCCGCTGACCGACCTGTTGCTGCTCCCATTTTTGGGATTCGATCTTGTTTTCGATCTGCTGGAGATCTTTTTCGATCAGAGCGAGTTGTCCTTCGCGGGTGGAAGCGACCACCCGTTTTTTCTGCAGGGTCTCGCGATTGTGCAGGAGGGTATCTTCAAGCTGCTTGACGCGGGCGGCGAGTTCGTCGCGGCGGCGTTCAAGGTTGAACAGTTCATTCGAAAGAGCCACGGTCGAAGTTTCGAGCCGCTCAATTTCGTGCTGCCTTTGCAGAAATGACACGCCGGAGTCTTCTTCTCCGCTGGATCCACCCTCGATGATTCCCTCGGGCGAAACGAAATCGCCGTCCATCGTTGCGAATGAGATATCGCCCCAGTCTTTGCGGAGCTTCAGCGCGGTGGCGAGATCGGGCACGATCAGAACCTGGTCCAGCAGCCGGTCCACCAGTCCGCGGACCGGCTTTTTGCAGTCGATCGCATCGAGAGCCC
Source organism: Verrucomicrobiales bacterium (assembly GCA_013003335.1). Classification (GTDB taxonomy): domain Bacteria; phylum Verrucomicrobiota; class Verrucomicrobiia; order Verrucomicrobiales; family DEV007; genus JABDJT01. The sequence continues at coordinate 16,562 of JABDJT010000151.1, forward strand.
AGGCTACGGCACCATCCGGTAGAGTCATCAGCTGACGTTCGGTGGATTTTCCGAATGAATCTTCCGCGACCACGGAAGCCTCGCCCAGCTTCCCTTCGCGAAGGGCGGCAATCATGCTTTCGGCAATGAGAGTGTCGGCCACGACGACCGCCTGCAACCGCCGGCCAAGCGATGCTTCGATCGGCCGGGCATATTTTTTCCCGACCTTCAAAAACGATCCGAGTGCCCCGCGGACCGATGTCTTGTAGGTTTTCGGGTCGTCGAGACCTTTCAAAACAGCCTGGGTGCCTTTCTCGAAACCCTCTCCCTCAGCGGTCAGCTGCCGCAGCACTTCCAGCCGGGACATTTCCTCGGAGTGGACTTTGAAAAGTTCACCGAGCCCGTTCTGCATTTTCTCGAGTGCCTTGCGGGCTTCGTGGTGCTGTTGCTCGGCGGCGGAGAGTTTTCCTTCGTCGGCTTCGATCGCGTCGATCACATCCCTCATCCGCCCGCGAAAATCGTCGGCTTCGCGATTTTTCGATTCCTCTTCCTTCCCGAGGCGAACCAAATCGTCTCCGAGTTGCACGAATCGCTTCTGATCGGAATCGAGTTGTCGCTGATGATTTTCAATCTTTGCGTCCAGCGTTGCCAGTTTCGTTTCCAGCTCGCTCGATTCCTTTTCCAGCCCGATCAATTCGGCTGAAAGAGTTTCCCGTTCCGTGCGGGCGGTCGCAGCGGCCTGCTCCTGTTCCTGCAGCTGCGTTTCGAGGTGTTCAATCCGGGTTTCGACGGTCTGCAACATCGAGTCCGCCGATTCAAGGTCGGCTTTCTGTTGATCCAGCTTCACATGGGTTGAGGAAATATCCGCCTCGTGTTGCTTGATCAAGACGCTCAACTCGTGGGCGCGTTCCGTGTTGAATTCGATCCGGTTGCGGGACGATTGAATTTCGTTCTGCCGTTCGATTGTAAAACCGTGCAACTCCGCGATTTGCGTTTCGATCTCCGCAAATTTCTGCCGTGCTTCGGCCATCGAATTCTGCTTCGCCTCGATGGCGTCCTCCAATTCATCCTGCTTGTCCCGCAGCCCGCGAATGGAGGTTTCCAGTTCCGATTTCTCCGCTTTGTATTCCCGCCATTGCTTGTGGGAAAAGTGCATGTCCAGCACCTTCAAATCATCGTGCAATACCCTGTAGCGCTTCGCCTTCGATGCCTGCCGCGACATTGATTTGATCTGCCGCTCGCTTTCCGCGATGATATCCCGGATCCGGATCAGGTTTGCTTCGGTGTAATCCAGCTTCCGCAGCGCTTCTTTCTTCTGGGATTTATATTTCGAAATCCCCGCCGCTTCTTCGAAAACCGCCCGCCGGTCCTCCGGTTTCGAACTGAGCAGCAAATCGATTTTCCCCTGCTCCATGATCGAGTAGCTCGTCCGACCGATTCCCGTGTCCATTAACAGGTTGTGAATGTCTTTCAGCCGGCAGGGCGACTTATTGATCAGGTATTCGCCTTTCCCATCCCGATACACCCGCCGCCCGAGCGATACCTCATTGAAATCCGTCTCCAGCGACTCCGCGCAATCGCCGAGGGTCAGCGTGACTTCCGCCATGCCCAGCGCTGCGCGCTTGTCCGTGCCGTTGAAAATGACGTCTGCCATTTCCCCGCCTCGGAGCGCCTTGGCAGAAGTTTCGCCCAGCACCCAACGGATCGCGTCGACAATGTTGGATTTACCGCAGCCGTTTGGACCCACCACACCGGTCACACCGTTGTGAAATTCGAGTTTGGTCTTGTCGGCGAACGATTTGAAACCGTGCAGTTCGAGCGATTTCAGATACATATTGGGAAAAAAGGAGCAGGTGTTTCAGGGAGCGAATCGCCCGAGATTGTCTCAAATCTACGAAAACCGTGACGGTTCGCAAAATTGAATCTCAATCCGGAGAATCATCCTGCTTTTTCGCCGAAAAATCTATCTCTGTCGAGTGAAATATTCGGATTTCTTAAAGGTCTGGAATCGCGAGGATAGCCGCGTTTACGAACCAACAGTGTTGGTTCAGCGAACAGACCCTGTTGGTTCGTATCGCGGTCAGGGATTGCGGGCAAACAGTTCTCTCAAACTCTTCTGATTGGCAACGACCGGTTCGGTAGGGATGACCGGCCCGGATACTTCCGGGCGTTTCCACGGAGAGGGAGCAGTTCCCACGGGGACAGCGCGAATCGCGGGTTCTTCTTTTTCCGCTTCGGCGAGTTTCGGGACTTTCCGGTCAATTTTACAAACGGGAGTCGAAGTGGAACCGAATTCGTGACGGAAATAGGCCGGGAGCGCGACGAGATTGTGTCCGGCTTCGCGGCAATGGGAGCCGGCGCAAGCCCCTGATTCCAGGCAGACAATAGACTCGGGCAGCTGTTTGAAGAGCGAATCCGCTTCCGGGTTTCCAGACGGAATGGCTCCCGCGATGTCTTTCCAGATTGGCAGAGCGGTTTTTCCGGCAAAGGCATTGGGGAAAATTTCGCGCGGACGGTCGTATCCGATGCGCACGCCCCACGTGTAGCGATCATTGAAGCCGATAAACCAATTGTCGGTGAATCCGCAGGTGGTGCCCGTCATTCCGGCGAACGCTCCTTTTTCGCCCGTACGGCGGGCAGCCGCTGCCGAGAGTAGTTGGCGAATGGCGGCAGCAGTATCCGTTTTCATGACGCGATGGAGGCTTTCATTGTGACAGGCGCGGTCGTAAAT
>JABDJT010000155.1 GCA_013003335.1 Verrucomicrobiales bacterium
ATACAGATCGTGACCACAGGTTCGTGGACTATTTCGCGACGCGGTTGACCACTACAATTGTCGGTTTGCTGATTGTTGCAATCGCCTGCCTGGTTTCCGGCTTCGAGACGGAACTGACACTGCTCACCCTCGCGCTGGCGTTTTGGCGGGCGATCGAACTGGTCAGCGATGTCAGCTATGGACAATTTCAGCAGGATGAAAGGCTCGACTTTATCGGTAAATCCAAGCTCTTCCGATCGGTGATTTTTTTCGGACTGGTCGCCGCGATTCTTGCTTTCACTGACGATCTTCTATTCGCCTCAAGCGGCCTGTTTGCCGGTGGCTTGGCGATGTTTCTGGCTTTTGACGTTCCAAAGCTGAGACGTCTGCTCGACGGGCATGGCGAAAAGATTTCCGAATTGCGATGGAAGTGGCCCGTGATTCGCGACTTGATCTGGAAAGCTCTACCGTTGGGACTATTGATTGGTGTGGCAACCCTTGAAGTTTCGGCTCCGCGACTGTTCCTAAAACCTCTTCATGGCGACCGGATTGTCGGCATTTTCTCCGCAATGGCTGCAACCACCATCGTAATCCAAACCGTGGTTATTGCAGTCAACCAGGCGAGCCTCACTCCGATGGCGAAGGCGTACGCCGCGGGAAATTTCAGGAGGTTCCGGCGAAAGTTGAAACAGTTGCTTTTGTTTGGGATTGCTGTCGCCGCTGCCGGGCTGGCCGGTGGATGGCTGCTTGGGGATTTGTTTTTGGAATTGGCTTTTCAGTCGGAACATGCGAAGCACCTCGATATTTTTCTTCTTTTGCTTAGTGCGTTCGGCCTGCAGATTTTCGCGCAGGCATTTCAGATCGGAGCCCGGGCAATGCGCCAGAACTGGTGGCCTCTTTTCGTCCGGACCGCTTCATTCCTCGTGTTGGCGGGAATGTGCTGGTGGCTGATCCCGGGTGGGGGAATGAAGGGCGCGGCAATTGCCTGCCTTGTCGGATCCGCATTCAGCGCGCTGGCTTATTCGATCGCTGGCTGCTTTGCTTTCGCGAAGAAGCGTTTTCCGCCACCTGTCGAAAACGTCTGAAAAGAGGCCGTTGACCGGTCTGATCCTGCAGATTCGTTTTCAGAGTTCGTATCCCAACCGGCTTGCCACCGGTTCGACAATTTCCCAGCATTGGGTTTTTAGATCTTCCGGCCACGAATTGTAATTGCTTTTGCTGACGACGAAGCCACGCGTCGCCGAAGCGCGACCGTCTTCATTTCCCTTGTCGTGATCGGAATCGTAAAACTCGAGAACGGAATCTTCCCAAGGCTCGTCGAGGAAGTCGAATATGGGGCGAAATACGCCTTCCGGATCGGTGCACATGTCCTCGTAGCGGAGCCGATGTGTCGGAAAGTCGGACTCCTCAAATGCCAACATGTTGGCCGCCTTGGCGGCCCAATAACGGCAATGAATGATCCGGGAGTCCTCGTCCTCTTTCTCACCGACATATGGTGCCAGTTCGTTGTATCGAATCGTTCCCCGCTTTGCTGCCGAATCAACCTGGTCAAGCGGGTGCCGATAGATCATCAACATTTTCGAGGTTGGGAAAATCGATTCAATGAACTCGAGGTGATCCACGTAATTCGGAGATTTATCGACCCAGCGGGGTTTGCCGTGGGAGCCGGCATATCCCTCAAAAAAATACGCGGCAAAGGCACGCATTCGGCTCATCACGTGATCATCATCGAATCCGAGGGATTCAAACCCGGCCCGACTGCGCTCGTCATTTGCCATCCGGTCAAGGTGCGCCAGAAATGCGGACTCCGGCGGGCAGGCGAGGCTACTGTGGCTGTCGAGAACGTATCGAAGCAGGGTTGTGCCGGAGCGATAGATCCCGATCACGAAGACCGGATCGCAGGCGAGGCTGGGTTCGGTGGCCTGGGCGACCCTTACGCGTGAGCGGCGGGTGATCAGGTCCGAATACAAGCGGCGAAGGACGTCGGAAAAAGTAGCCATTGTTCCAGGCGCGGATCGTGAGGGAAAGCCACGTGGCGGTCAAGCCTGCCGGTTTCGTTGAATGTGCTTGACGCCGTTTCCCCCTCCTTCATCATCAGCCGCGGGAACCATGCGATGAGCGACTCGCCGAAGAAAAAGCCCCGGAAATTCATCCGCTTTTGCAGCTGGTTCAACCTTCTGTTTTTGCTCGCCATCCTGATCCTGATTTTCGTGATTTCGGAACGGTGGTGGCTTGGCGTCATTGCAACCTACGCCCCGCGTATGTTTTATCTGGTTCCGGGTGCTGTGCTCCTCTTGGCCGGACTTTTTGTGGATCGCAAAACTGCAGTAGTGAGTTTTCTCGGCATTTTTATTTTCGCGTTTGTTGGTCTTGAATTCAGCATTCCCGGATTCGGTTCGGCACGGTCGGAAGGCACTCAACCCCTCCGGGTTGTCACCTGCAATGTGCACCGGTTCCTGCCTGACTTTGACTCTGTTTTGGAGGAGGTCGGCCATCAGAAACCTGACCTCTTGTTTCTCCAGGAAACTCGGGGAACCATCCCGGTCTCACTCAAGGCGAAATTCAAAGGCTGGAATCACATTTCCAGCGACGCCTACTGGATCGGCTCGGCGTATCCACTCCGCCTCGCAGGAACATGTGAAACGGTGGCGTTCAACGGACGGGTCAGTGCAATCGCCGCCGAAGTTGGGCATCCGGATGGCACCTTTCTTGCCATCAATATCCACCCTTGGACCGCCCGGCTCGGCATCCAGGAAC
>JABDJT010000169.1 GCA_013003335.1 Verrucomicrobiales bacterium
GCGCAGGTGCATGCGTATTCGATATAGTCGCAGCCCGGGCAGCTGGAGTAGTTCATCAGGAATTTGGCGAGAATCGGCTGGGCATCGCCGCTCTTTTTGAATTGCACGACGACGGGATACAGATTTCCCTCCGGCAGATTTCCGTCGGAGATCAGGGAGTTGCCGTCCGCCGTAAAAGCGAGGCGAACCGGGTCGGATCGATCACCGCCGGTTACGATAATTTCGCCTTCGGGAGGCGCGTCAGCGGGGCGGTTGTCGTCGTTGAGACGGGTAATTTTCACCTTGCGATCCCCGGTGACGAGGAACTCTACGTGCGGCTCTACATCGGTCAGAATGCGGCCGCCGTTTGGCCCCGCAGGCCGGACATTTTTCTCGTCAGCGTGAGCATGATCGTGATCGTGATCGTGGTCATGATCGCCGTGGGCGTGTTCTTCGCCGTGGGGATGGTCATGGGGATGGTCGTGGTCGTGGTCGTGACCATGGTCGTCGTTACAGGCCGGAAGGAAAAACGGCAAGGCAGCCGCGACGAGGAGGCCGGAGATTTTTTGGATTGTTTTCATTAGATTCTTCGATTTTTTGGTTTGATTACAGTGTAGACGTTTGGTTTGGAAATTCGATTCAGATTCAACCGGTTGCGGCGGCATTGCGGTCGATGGCATTCTGCGCGGCTTTTTTCCCGAAGGTCCAGAAAACGGCAGGCGTGACGCCAAGCCCGAGGAAGGTGGAAGTGATCAGACCGCCGACAATGACGCAGGCCACCGGGTTCAAGATTTCCTTTCCGGGCTGGCCTTCGGCCGCGACGAGCGGGAGCAGGGCGATCCCGGCGGAGAGAGCCGTCATCAAGACCGGCACCAGTCGTTCCTGCGTTCCGCGGATGATCATCTCGCGGGTGAAACCTTCGCCTTCGTGTCGCATCAGGTGGAGGTAGTGGGAAATCAGCATGATACTATTTCGGGCGGCGATTCCCGCAACTGCGATGAATCCGACCAGCGAGGCGATCGAAATGTTATCGAGCTCGATCTTCGTGAAAATGATTCCGCCGATCAGCGCGAGCGGAATATCGAACAGGACCTGGGCGGCGAAAACAGGCGTCTTGAAATAATTATTCAGCAGAAAGGCGAGCACGACGAAAATGACGACACACAGAATCGCGATACGGCGGGTGGCTTCGAGTTGGGCTTCGTATTCTCCCTCAAAACTGAAGGAGTATCCCTCCGGGCGTTCGACTTTGGCCTTCACTTCGCGTTCAAGCCGTTCCACCAGTCCGGCCAAATCGCGGGCGGTCGGGCGAATGCTGACGACGAATCGTCGCTTGGTGTTTTCGCGTTGAATCACGTTCGGGCCGGTAGCTTCCCGCAAATCGGCGAGCAGCCCGAGTGGAATTCGCTGCCCGCTGCCGGTGTCGAGATACATGTCGGCGAGATTTTCCGGTGATTCCCGAAACTCTTTGTCGAGCCGGACGACCAGGTCGATCGACCGCTGTTCCTCCTGCAAATCATTGACCACTTCGCCGCCGATCATCGCGGAAAGCTGCTCGTTCAGCTCGCCGGGGGTGATTCCGTACGCCAGAGCCCGATCGCGATCGATCTCGATTCGCAGCTGCGGAATCGGTGCCTGCTGCTCGATCTTGGCTTCTTCCAGCCCCGGGATTTCCTTCGCGACCTTTTGAATTTCCAGCCCGAGCCGCCGAATTTCCCCGAGGTCGGGCCCCGATATTTTCACCGCAATCGGTGCGGCCACGCCGCTGAGCATGTGTCCGACGCGGTCTTTCAGCGGCCCGTTGATCGCCGCGAAGGTGCCGGGAATCTGCTTCGTTTTCGTCCGGATTTCATCGACCACCTTTGTCCGCGAACGGGCGTTGGGGATCGAAAAATCGAAGTCGATGTCGAATTCGATCGTCGAGACCGGCACGATGTGATCACCCCGCTCCGCCCGTCCAACCCGCCGCCCGACTTTCCGAATTTCCGGAATCGTCTTGAGAATTTCGTCCGCGATATCCGCCAGTTCGTTGGTCTGTTTGAGCGATGTGCCCGGCGAAGCCGTCATCGCCACGAGAATCGTTTCCTCGTTGAATTCCGGCAGGAAATTCTTGCCCATTGTCGGGTATTGAGCAACGGCGTAGGCCAATAACAGCGCGGCAAATCCCATCACGAAAAACGGCGCTTCAATGGCAAGCATCAGCCAGGTCTTTCGCAAAAACCATTTCATGTAAAAAACCAGCACGCCGTCCTTGTGCTTTTTCCCCTCTTTCGGCCGGAGCAAAATCGAGCACAGCACCGGGATCACCGTCAGCGAAACCACGAACGACGCCGCAATACTCACGATCGTAGCAATCGCGATTGGCGAGAACAACCGACCCGCCACACCGGTCAAAAACAGCAGCGGGACAAACACGAGGATGATCAGAATCGTCGCGTAGAGGATCGAGTGCCGCACTTCCCGCGAGGCCGAAGCGATCGTTTCGAGGCGGGACGGCGGATTCGTCATCGCTGCCCGTTCGCGCAGTCGCCGGAACACATTTTCCACGTCCACAATCGCATCGTCCACCACCATCCCGATCGCTACCGCGAGGCCGCCCAGCGTCATCGAGTTGACCGATATTTCGAACAGCCAGAACACCAGCGCCGTTGTCGTGAACGAAAGAGGAATCGCCATCAGCGTGATGAACGTCGTCCGGACATTCAGCAAAAACAAAAACAGCACGACTACCACTAGCGCACCGCCAACCAGGATCGCCTCCTCCAAATTTCCGATCGCGTGATTGATGAAATCCGCCTGCCGGAAAAGCCCCACGATTTCCACGCCTTCCGGTGCGGTCTCCTGCAATTCGGAGATCGCTTCCTCGACCTCTTTCGTCAGTCGCAGCGTGTCGAAACCGGGCGATTTCGTGATATTTACGATCACCCCCGGCGTTCCGTCGACCGCCGCATCGCCCCGCATCGGCGCGACATCCCAGTCCACGTTCGCCACGTCCGCAATCGTGATCGGCCGGTCGTCGATATTTTTGATCACCGTCCGACCGATCGCATCGAGATCCGTCGTCATCGCCAGGATCCGCACCATGATCTCCTGTGAGCCCGAATCGAGGTAGCCGCCCGTCGCGTTCGAGGCCGCTTCCGCCGCAGCATCGCGCAGCTCTTCGAAAGTCACCCCCATCGCCAGCATCCGGTCCGGATCCGGCTGCACGTGAATTTGCTTCACGCCGCCGCCCATCGAAAGCGCCTCAGCCACGCCGTTGATGCTCTGGAACCGCCGCCGCACCTCCCAGTCCGCGTAGGTGCGCAAATCGCGAGGCTCGATTTTCCCGTCCGTGCTGCGAATCCCAACCAGCATGATTTCCCCCATCAGCGACGCGATCGGCGTCATGTAGGGCGGCGGGATGTCTTCCGGCAAAAATTCCACGGCCCCCTGGAGCCGGTCCCGGACCAGCGTTCGGGCACGGTGTATGTCCGTGCCCCAATCAAATTCCACGAAAACCAGTGACAAGCTCACGTCCGAGGTCGACCGCAGGCGGGTCAGCCCGCTCACGCCCATCAGTGCATTTTCGATCGGCACAGTGATCAGTGTTTCCACCTCCTCCGGAGCCAGCCCGGGGGCTTCTGTCATGATCGTCACCGTCGGCTTCGTCAAATCCGGCAACACCTCCACGGGGAGCCGCAAAGTCGCAAATACCCCGAGCCCGAGCACAACCGCAGCCGCCGCGAGCACGAGCCCGCGGTTGGCCAGGGAAAGCTGGATGAGTCGGTTCAGCATGGTGTCAAAAATTTGAAATCGAATGAACAGAGTTCGTTTATCGCCGTCCCCCCTTCCGGCGCATCGCCAGTCCCAGGATCATCAACAGCAACAGCGACGCAGTCGACGCGGCAAAAAAGGTGGTCCAGAAATTCCACACCGATGTCCCGATTCCGGCCGCGGCGGCTCGTTCGGCGGCCTTTCGGCGCCGGTCTTCCTCTGTCATTTCGGAGCCATCATCGTTGTGCTCATGACCGTGCGCCGCATCGAGCGCTTCCTTTAACGAAATCGATCCGCTGCCGGCAAAGGCGAGCGGGTAACTGCCTTTCGTGACCACTTCGTCGCCGATCAAAACGCCCTTTTTGATCTCGATGAAACGGTCGTTTTTCTGGCCGGTCACGACCGGCGCTTTCACGAAAGCGTTGGGCAGTTCGAAATGTTTGACGAACACGTAGCGGTTGGTCGGTGGCCCCTGCAAGGCTTCGCGGGGCACGCTCGTGACGTTTTTCCTGTTCGAGGTGATGATGGAAAATTCCGCCCGCATGCCCGGTCGAATCCGCAGGGTGGGATTCGGGATTTCAAAATACGCGTCGATCGTGCCGCTTTCGCTGTTCGCCTCGGTGCCGAACCGGATCAATTTTCCTTCCAAATTTTTCGCACCCGGTGCGGCGGGAACGCGAATTCGGGCGAGCGTGCCGATCTGGATTTTGTCCGCCCGGTCTTCCGGAATTTTTGCGACGGCAAAAACCGTCGTTAAGTCGATCACATCAAGCATTTCCTTGTCGGGCTCGACCGGTTCTCCGAGGCGGATATGGCTCTCCGTCACCAGCCCGGTGAGGGGTGATTTCAGCGGAATGCGCGGCGGCGGATTGCCCGGCTGACGGCTTTCGATCTGCCCCAGAACCTGATCTTTTTTCACAGAATCGCCTTCGGAAACGGAAAGCTCGATGACCCGGCCGGGAACACGGGTCGAAACCACGCCGCGCTTTTTCGGGTCTTCCTCTATCCGCCCGATGGCGAAGAACGCCTCCTCGAAATCGGTTTCCAGAATTTCGACCGTCTCGATCCCCAGGTTTTCCACGCCGATTTTATCGAGAGCGATGAAGTCGTCTTCTGCATAAAGTGGGATCGCCGCCAGAAAGGCAAAAACTGTCAAAAACTGAAATTTCATTTGGAATTAGACGGTTGGATTTCGGGATAATTCCCCGTCACGAAACGGAGCCGTGCCTGTGCGAGGTGATACGCTTCCAGCAAATCGATGGCCGCCGTTCGCAATTCGAGCACCTGTTCCTGCGCGCGCTGCACCTGCAGCAGGCTGGCCTGCCCGTTTTCCTGGGCCAGTTTGAAATCGGCCAGATTTTTCTCGGCCAGGTTGATCACTTCGCCGGTGGCGGTTCTGGCAAGTTCAAATGCGGCGAGCCGGCCTTGAAACGCGGCTTCGTATTCGCTCCGGATGTTGAACTCGCTCGCTTCGACTGATTTTTCGGCGGTCTCGATTCCAATCTCGGCCTGCTCGATGTTGCCTTCATTTTTCTGCCGGATCGGCAGCGGGATCGACACCCCGACACCGGCCAGCGTGTTGCGCTCCAGACCGTCCGGTTCGTCGACGGCCTTTTCGCTTTCCAGGAAAATTTTTACGGTGACGTCTTCCCATTTCCCCGCGTTCGCGAGAGCCAGTTCGGCTTCGGCCACGTCGATTTTTGAAAGTGCCAGGAGGTAATCCGGGCGGCGTCGGTAAATCGATACCAGGTCGTCGCGGCGATCCGGTTTGGAAACCGGCACGGGCAATTCGCCGCCGAAAGTCCGTTCCGAACCCGGCTCCAGTCCGATCATCTTTTTCAAGGCGAGCAGCTGCCGTTCTTCCTCGTTTTCAAGGGCGGTGACTTTTTGCAAAAGCGACTGGCCGGCCAGCCGGGCCTGCGTCACGTCGAGCGGCGAGATTTCTGCGACTTCCGCCCCTGCTTTCAGAAAGGCGACGATTTCTTCGTTCAACTCAACGAGTTCGCCGGTCAGCGCCAGCTTCTGCCGCGTGGCGAGCAGTTTCGTCATCGCTTCATCGACTTCATACGCGAGCCGGCGTCGATTTTCGGCGATTTCCGCCTCCGCCAGCAGCACCTGCGAGCGCCGCACTTCGCGCTCGTCTTTCAACCGCGAGGTCAGGGGAAATGCCTGGCTGAAGGCGACTTCAAACGTCCCTTCGCCGTCATCCAGCCCGATGCTGTCGTCGGTTTGGGAAAGCTCCAACTCCGGATTCCTGAGGCGGCCGGACCATTTCAGGCGCGACTTTGCGCGCGCGACCGCCACCCTGGCAAGAGCCAGTTCGCGGTTGTTTTGAAACGCCAGCTGGATCGCGCCCTCCGTGCCGGTTTCTGCCCATGCGGGACCGATCGGCAGCAGCAGGACGCTGGCTGAGATGATGGAAAAAATGGTTTTCATGTCTAAAAAATGAGTGTGGAGATGTGTTTCGGAAAAATCGGACCCCACCGGTGATTCGGCGATTTCACGCGACAATCCGGGACGGAGTGCGGCGCAAAAAGACAAAGGTCCGGTGAGGTGGACCGGTCAGGCTCGAGGCGGGTGGTCGAGTGCGGAAGGCGATCGCCCGAGCGGGGGCGAAGGCGTAGTTTCGGGCGCGGCCGTGATTCTCAAGACCGGCTCGTCGTGTGATTCCGGGGAATCGAGAGTGGCGAATGCAACAACGGGAGCCTTGCAGGAGCAATCGTCCCCGAAACTGCCCGCAGGCGAATTTTCGGGAGCCGGTTCTTCGTCGTGATCATCGTGATCGTGATCGTGGCCATGATGGTGGTGGTCGTGATCGTGTTTACACGACGGCGAGTGCCGGATTTCGAACTGGCAGAAGATCTGTTGCGAATACCCGAACAACACGCCCGCGACCAGCAAGAGCCGGGCGAGCTTGAGGATCGTGTTTCGCGAGTTGTGATTCATTCGACGGTCTACGGTAACGGTAGAAATCCCGCGGTGTCAATCCGTGAACGAGCGGGAGAAAACCGGCTTGCCGCTGATCGGCTTTTCGCCCAAGGTCGGCGGCATGATTTTACTGCGAATTCCGCTGCTGGTGATCGTGCTGATCGCGTTCAACATCATCATTTTCACCAATCCAGCTCTGCTTGCCGCGGATGCCGCTCCCGTGTTTTCCATGAACATGCCCTCGGGCGATTTGTGGACGCTTTCGACGAAGGACTTGTTGATCATCGGCGGGGTATTGCTGCTGTATCTCGAAATTTTTAAAGCCACGCGAACCAGCGTCGGCTCGATCATTGAGCACGTTCTCTCGTTGTTCGTCTTCCTTGCGTTCCTGATTGAGTTTCTCGTCGTTGGCGGAGCCGGAAATTCGACCTGCGTCGTGTTGATGCTGATTTGCCTGCTCGATGTGATCGGCGGATTCACGATCTCGATTTCGACGGCCCGACGCGATTTGAATTTTGGAGGCGGAGCCGGTTTGTGAAGCGATTCAAGCGCCGGGGCGATACGATTCGGCGAGTTCTTCAGCCCGCTGCTTGAGTTCTTCGAATTTTTCGGGCTGCTTCGATTTCAGATCCGCCTTTTCAAACGGATCTTCCGCGAGATTAAACAGGAATTCGCCGTCTTTCGGTGAGCTGAGAAATTTCCAGCCGCCTTTCCGAAGGGCTCGCCAGCGCTTGCGGCCCAGTTCGGAATGCGCGCCGGTCTCCCACAAGAATTCCCGCCCGGGTGATTTCGCTGCGTCCGGTCGCTGATCCAGAATCATGGGCGAAATGTCGTTCCCGTCGAGAAATTCGGAGGTGTAATCCGCACCGGCGAGCGCACAAAAAGTCGGGAACAAATCGAGCGCCCAGAACACCCCGGATTCCGTCCGGCCCGGCTTGATTTTTCCGGGCCAGCGCATCACGCACGGGACTTTGATCCCGCCTTCGAACAGCGTCGCTTTCACACCGCGGAGCGGTTCGTTGCTGCCGCCGTAAACCGGGTCGCCGCCGTGATCAGTCAGGAAAATGACGAGCGTGTCTTTTTCCAGGCCGGTCGCTTCCAGCGATTCCAAAACGCGGCCGACGCCGTCATCGAGGCTGACGGTCATGGCCGCGAATTCGCGGCGAATCTTGTCTTCGATCGTGCTGACTCCGCTGCGTATCAGATCGGCCGCCTGCGGTTGCATGATGTTCACGGGCGCCTTGTCTTTCGGGCTGTAGCCCTTTCCGAAATGTGGCGCGTTGTAGGCGAGGTAGAGAAAAAACGGCTGTTCGCTGTCTTTTCGTGATTGAAAAAATTCGACGGCTTCGTCGGTGATCAATTCGGTGGCGTATCCGTTTTCGGAGACGTGTTCGGTTTGGTGATACCAGTCCGGAATGATCCCGTAAGTCATTGTGAAAAAATCGATGCAGCCGCCGGTGTGCCCGCGGAACAGATCGAACCCGCGATTCGGCGGCAGGAAATCGGTTTTGCCGTGGCCGAGATGCCACTTTCCGATCAGGGCCGTGTGGTAGCCGGCTTTGTCGCGCAGCACTTCCGCGATGGTCGTTTCGTCGGCATGAAGCCGGGTGTTCTTGTGTTCGTCGGCCATAAACATCAGGGCCGATAACAGTTGATCCTTCGACCGAACAGGATTCCGGCCCGTCAGCAAACCGAACCGCGAAGGCGTGCAGATTGACGAGGCCGAATAAAAATTCTCGAATTTCAGGCCTTCCGCCGCGATCCGGTCGATGTTCGGCGTGGGAATTTCCGAGCCGTAACAGCCGACATCATTCCAGCCCTGGTCGTCGGTGAAAATGAGCAGGATGTTGGGCGGAGCGGATTGCGCGGGGCTGAGGGCGCAGAGAAAAAGGGCGGCGGCGAGAAATTTTTTCAGGCGATGCATCGGCGCATTCTAGCCAGAAGAAAAACGAATGAACAGGGTTGGTTCGATGAACAGACCCTGTTGGATCGTACCGTAGCTTTTACGGATTTTTCGTCCGCTTCACCAGCTCGCCGAAGGCGGCTTTGAGGCGGGGGGCCAGTCCGTCTTCAGGGACGGGAATCGCCTGGCCATTTACTTCGCAGATCGGCTGAACTTCTCGAAGTGTCGAGGTCAGGAAAGCTTCTTCGGCGTTCACGAGATCGGCCAGTGGCGTATCGGTTTCCTCCACGCCGACTCCGAGTTCGCCGCAGAGTTCAATCACGAGGCCCCGGGTGATTCCGCCGAGGCAACCGGCCGTGAGTGGCGGGGTGATCAATTGGCCGTCGTACACCACGAAAATGTTCGTGCCGGTTCCTTCGCAAAGATTGCCTTCGGTGTTTCCGAAAATGGCTTCGTTGGCGCCGTTTTCCTTCGCTGTTTTGAGAGCAACCACGTTTTCGCCGTAGCTGATCGTTTTCAGGCCCACGAGGGCGCCCTTGTCGTTCCGGGCAAAGTTCACCGTGAATACTTTGGCGGCCGGATTGAATTCCGGCACGGTGGAAACTGCGACAACGAGGGTCTGGCCGAGGCTTCCGCGATCGGATCCCAGCGGGGAATCGCCGCCGGTGATGGTGACTCGCAGCCGCGCAAATTCAAGATCGTTGGCTTTCAAAACAGTCCGCATGTGACTCACCAGATCATCTTCGGCAGGAGCATCAAGGCCCATGGTATTTGCTGCTTTGGTGAGGCGCTTGTAGTGGCGGGAGGTCGCGAAAGGTTCGCCATCATAAGCGATCAGGGTTTCGAAAATCCCATCACCGGTCAGCAATCCGTGATCGAAAGGGGAGATGTTGACCTCACGAGCATCAATCAGGTCGCCGTTGTAAAAAACGGTGCCTGCGCTGCCGTTGGGGTCTGTGGAGGGGTTATTTTGCATGGGGCAGGAATACGTTGAGAAAACACGATTTTTATCGCGAAGGCGGGAAGATTCGCGCATTCTGGCCCGCTTTCCACGGAAATGTTTGCCGCTGCCATCACGACCGTTTTGTTCGCCTGCTCGGGTGTTTGCGGGCAGCGGATCGCAATGCGCCTGGGTTCCATGTTCGGAAATTTCCTGCGACTCTTGATTTCCTCGCTCGTGCTCGGGCTGATTGTTGTCTTGTTCTTTCGCGACTCCATCGCGCCGGCCACTTTCGGCTGGTATTTTGTCAGTGGCCTGATCGGATTCGGGCTCGGCGACGTGGCGCTTTTTCTCGCATACGAACGGATCGGCTCGCGGCTATCGGTCTTGCTGACCCTGTGCCTGGCCCCGGTTTTCGCGATCACCCTGGAATGGATCTGGCTGGGGAATACGATCACGTGGCAGGTCATGCTGGCGACTGCCGCGATCCTGATGGGCGTAATCCTGGCTCTCCGGCCGGGAGTCAAAAACGGGCAATCGAACGAGCGGCGCGGGAGTTTTCCGGTTGGTGTGATTGCCGGGATCGTCGCCGGATTTGGACAGGGATGCGGGGCCGTGATCAGCCGGCATGCGGAGAACGTGGAGACGGAAATCGGCGTCTCGGTGAACGGCCTGAGCGCGGCGTTTCAACGGGTCATCGCGGGATTTCTCGTCGCCGGGATCGTTGTGTTGATCCTGAAGTGGACGCGCGGTCGATTTCGTAAACGAGACAACCCGGAGCCGGAAAGCCGGCAGATGGGGCCCTTCTGGCTATGGCTGCTGGGCTCGGCGTTGTTCGGGCCGGTGATCGGTGTGAGTTGCTTTCAATGGGCACTCGAATCGCTCGAAAGCGGGATCGTGCTCGCGATTGTGGCGATGACACCCATCGTGATGATGCCTCTTTCTGCCATCACGGAGAAAGACCGGCCAAGTGTGCTCGCGATCATTGGTGCAGTGATCGCAGTGTGCGGCGGGGCCGCGATTTACCTGGTCGCTGACACGGGCTGAACCGCTCGAACGGTCTTGCGAAACGGGCCGGACTGACTATGTTGAATCGTTATGTTTAAGTCACTCGCCACCTCTCTATCGTCCCTTTTCGTGGTGATTTTATTCGCCTTCACGATGCTGATGGTTTTTGCCGGAAGCGAGGGAGTGCAATTTCAACGGGTTGCTTTCGAGGGCGACCAGCAGACGGCGGTTTTGATCGCGGAACAGGCCCGGAAATTGAAACAGGAGGCCGAAATCGTGAACAACACCGATCTGGGTCCGGGTGATCTCGCGGCGGTGGGCGAGGAAATGGAGGACGGACCGTCCGGCGGTGGTGAAACCGTTGTGCTCTGGATCAGCATTCCGGGATTCCGGACCGATTATATCGAAAAATCGGAGGCTCCGTTTCTGGACGATATGCTCCGCGAGGGAACCGGAACCGATGACATGACGCCGAATTTTCCCTGCCTGACGTCTCCCGCGCACGCGACGCTTGCCACGGGTGCCACGGTCGCCGGCCACGGGATTCCGCTCGATAAAATTCGCGAAGAAGACGGGACAGTCGTGGATGCAGACGGCCCGCACCTGAAAGCCGAGCCGATTTGGACCACAGCGACCCGCCAGGGAGTCCGGACTCTGGTGCACGACTGGCCACTTTCCTACACCCAGCCGTCTGAACATGCCGCTGCGATTCACAATTCCAGCTACAATCCGGATTTGTCCGACCAGGAGCGCCTCGACGCCCTCTATGCCGCCTGGGAAGGGGACGCGGATGAAAATAAACTTCGCCTTCTCATGTGCCGGCTTGACGACATCGGCAAGGCCGGACTGGTCAACGGTCCGCGCGCTGACGAAACTTATGAAGCCGTCAAGGCCACCGACGCAGTGCTGAAAGCATTCATCGACAAGGTGAAAGAAAACTGGGAGAAACTCGCCAAGCCGAACGCAGAACTGGCTGTTTTGATCACGACTGACCACGGTCTCGCCGAGTTGGAGAAAAATATCAACCTGGCCAAGTTACTCGGACCGGAACTGATGAAAAACGCGGACGCGGTTGCGCATGATGCGATTGCCCACCTCTATTTCAAAGGTGTCGCTGAATCCGGAGGCGAGCGGCAACTGTTCGAAGACAATTTTGACGGCGAATTGAGCAAGCGGATTTATTTCCGGACCTTCAAGCCCGGCGATATGCCGGAAAGCTGGAACTACACATCCGAAGGACGGATCGGCCACCGTGTTCTCGTGCTGAAATCCGGATACGGATTCACCGATGCCGAAGCCGAAGAACCCGTGTTCGATCCCGCCGAAGGCCCCGGATTTTACGGGGGATACGGCTACCCGATCGAAGAATCCTCGCGGATGAAAGGGCAGTGCATTATCTGGGGATTTCCCAACCAGCCGAACGCCTCGGGCGGTGGGAAAATCGATCAGACAGGATTTCACGCCACGGTCGCGAAACTGCTCGGCATCGAACCGGCCGAGACCGCGTCTTCTACACCGGCATTTTAACTTTTTCGAACCAACAGGGTTGGTTCGCCAAACGAACCCTGTTGATTCGTTTTTCGATTTTTTTTTGATAAGCGGAGAATTCCGGAACGTAGTGGTGAAATGAAAAAACCGAATCCCGTCCTGTCCGCCGTCGTCCTCGCTGTTTTTGCCGGGCAATCTGTCGCCAACGCCTGCGTCAACACGAGCTACTCCCACGCTCACGAGAAACAGATCACGGGCGACCTGGTCGAAATTATCATGGGCCGGATCCCGTCGCACGGACAGACGTTTTACGAGGCCGAACTGGTCCGGACGGAGGGGGTGCTGCGGGAAAAACCGGCGGATTACGATGCCCGGGTGGATCATGCGGTGGCACTTTTGAAGCTCAAACGATACGAACGGGCTGAGGCCGAGCTGCTGAAAATCGCGACTGACGTGCCCGGCCGCTACAAAACGCACGCCAATCTCGGCGTGCTTTACAAGAAAATGGGACGGTTTGCGGAGGCGGCCGAACACACTCGCGAGGGGCTGAAAATCAAGCCGGAAGGCCATCTCGGGCTGGGTGATTACTATCTGAAAATGCTGAGCTGGCGCTATGAAAACGCTTCCACGCCGGGCGTGGCCCCCACGAAAAATTTCCTCGGCCTCGACTATTCGAAACCGGAGTTGGTTGCGACTTCGCCGGAGGTTGATGACGAATACCTGCGGACGATGATCATCGCCGACCGTCATTTTGCGGATGCCTATCTCGTCCTGGGCGATTACCAGCAAAGCCTCGGCGAAACGGAGTTGGCATACCGCTGCTATCTCGCAGCCCTCCGGCTTCCGCAGGAAACGGAGGAAACGCCAATCGCGGTGATTGAACAGCGAATCGCCGACATCGAATCGGTGTGGGAGAAAAAGGCCCGGAAATCCCGTTGGAAGTGGAGTTCGTCCAGTGCCCGAACCAAGGCAAAGCTGCAGTTTGCTGCGGATGAGAAATGGCTGGAGCAATTTCACCGGGCTGAAAAACGGATTGTGACGCTTGGCAGAGTTTCCGGTACTGGTCAAACCTACCTGCCGCCGGATTTCGACCAGATTCAGGCTGAGATGTCAGCCCCCAAGGCGACCTACTGGGAACTGGGTCCGGTGAAACAGCCCGGCTTTCTGAAAAAGCTGCTCAATTGGTTTTGAATATTGTGAACCGAGTCGGCTTGCGCTTTCCGGTTTTTGACGCAAAATAGGTGTCCTCACAAAAACGGGCTGTGGCGCAGTTTGGTTAGCGCGCATCACTGGGGGTGATGAGGTCGCTGGTTCAAATCCAGTCAGCCCGACCACTTTAAAATTCCGAGTGGTTTATAGAAAGGGGAAACCCCCGCAGCAGCTCCCGATGCTGAAGGGGTTTCGAGTTTCGGCCTGGCAGCCGGGGGAAGGGATGGAGGTCCGTTTCCTCAGCGTTGAGCCAAAGTGGTTTGAGTCAGTTGATCGAGAGCCCGCTCCAGCTTCTCGTCGTGCGGTTGCCCCTGGAAAAGGACATTCCCGTCGCGATCGATCAGCACCATGTAGGGGATGGAGCGGATGTTAAATTTCGTGCTGAAAACCTGGGTCCGTGGTTCCACCAGCCACGGCATGTTTCGCATGCCGAAACGGTCGGAAACGCGGCGGGCAGCGGCGGCATCGGAGTCGACGTTCATGCCGGCGACGACAATTCCGTGCGGGGCGAGGCCTTCGGCGCGGCGCTTCAAAACGGGCATGCCCTGGATGCACGGGCCGCACCATTCCGCCCAGAAATCGATGAGCACCGCCTTGTTTTTCGGGCCGATGACCTGGCGCAGCGTGACGGCGTTGCCGGCGGAATCGGTGATGGTTTCATCGAGAAGGGAATTTCCGGCGGCGTTCGCCTGCTTTTTCTTCTTTTTCTTCCGGTCGAACAGACCGATTTTTTCCACACCGGTGGTGGCTGCTTTCAAAACGGCATCCTCAATCTCCGGGGCGGGTTTCCTCTCCGGATCGGGGTCCCGTGCTTTTTTCCCCCGGCGATCATTTTCGCGGGGAGCGGGATCAGGAAGATCCAGTTCTTCGGCCCGGCTTTTGGGGCGCACCGGTTCCTTGCCGGATTTTTCATCCGGGACAGTTTCGGCTTTGACGGGTTCATCGTCGAGTTCGATGGCGTTCCCCTTGTCATCTTCGACGATGCGCTTGGCGGATACGACGGGTGCCCGATCGCGGGAAATGAAGCGTTTCAGACCACGCGGGCGATAGCGCCGGTCGTCGGAGTAGGAACGAAATTCATAGATGTCGCAGCCGTCGTCATAAAAACGGCATCCGCGTCCCCGATCATAGTGGCCTCGATATCGGTAGGGATCGAAATCGAGATCGATGTGGCCATCGTCATAAAAAAAAGAAAACCGGCCGCCATCAAAGGAACCGGAGAATCCAAAACCACCGCCGCCATAGTAACATTGGGCCTGCGCGGTTTGATCGGGGCCGGGAAAAAAGAGAAAGGCAAATGCGGCGACCGCGAGAATGGAGGGGAACGAAAAAGGGAAACTGTATGCCTTCATGCGACGTTTGACGTTTGAGGGCGGTGCTTATGCAGAAAAAGGCAGAAATTCCGGTTCTTTCCTTGCCGATCGAAAACGCCGCTGGTTAGCATGCGCAGCATGTCTGATTGGTTTTACGTGAGCAATGGCCAGCAACAGGGACCGGTTGCCGAACCCACTCTCCGTGGCTGGGTACAGGCCGGGCAAATTCGCGCCGATTCTTTGATCTGGAAAGAAGGCATGGGGGACTGGCTGCCGGCCAACCAGGTTTTTCAGGATTCTGTTCAGGCAGCTGTGGCCCCGGATACAGCCGTGTGCGCAGTTTCGGGACAAGTCCGGCCGGTTTCGGACATGCTCCAGTACGGAGACCAGTTTGTCTCGCCGGAACACAAGGATCAGTTCCTGCAGGAATTGGGCGAGGGCGTGCAGCAAGCCGCGGCGCCGCTTTCCACTGGTCTTTACAGTTACGAAGATCCCCGGACCCGCGCGGCCTGGGCGAAGTGGCTGTTTATCGTCGGAACATTTTTTGAGGGCCTGGTGACGCTGACATCCATTTTTGGGACAGACATGAATTCCCTCGAATTCAATACCTTCGATATGCTGAACGGGATTTTCGCGATCCTGTTCCTGATCGTCTACATCACCGGCATCGTTTTTTATTGCATGTGGAAATACCGCGTCTGCGCGAATGCCCATGCCTTTGGTGGCCAGTTGGACATCACGCCCGGCTGGGCTGTCGGCTTCTATTTTATCCCCATTGTGATGCTCTGGAAACCGTTCCAGGCGATGAAACAAACCTGGAATGCGACCTTCGACCGTGCCCAACACGCCGATTCCCCGGGTGTTCTGGTCGGCTGGTGGACGCTCTGGCTGATCAGCAGCTTCGGGGGAAATATTTCCTTCCGACTTTCCCTGGCCGGGGAAGATGATGCCGCCCGGGTCCTCGATGTCCTGCTCTTCGTCGTGTCCGTTTGCCTCCTGTTCTGCATCCTGAAAATCATCAAGTCCATCACCGATGCGCAGGTTGCGAGAGGGGGCGAGCGATAGCAGGTTTCGCCCGTCTTCTGATGAAACCTCTCGATATCCAGGTCAACGGCTACGCCGGCACCGATTTTTGCTCGCCCGATCTCACCCTCGAACAGATGCGGCACGCCTGCGACGAACTCGCGGCAGACGGGAATGACGCGATCCTCGCCACGGTCATCACCGACACCGTCCCCGCGCTTTGCGCCAAGCTGGAGAAAATGGCCCGTTTTCGCGAGGAGGACGAGGTGATTCGCGACATGATCATCGGCTTTCACATTGAAGGGCCGTTTTTGAATGCCGCCCCCGGCTACATTGGTGCTCATCCGCCGGAATGCGTTGTCCCCGCCAATATCGACGATGCAAAACGATTGCTCGAAGCCTGTGCTGGCCTCGCAAAAATCGTCACCCTGGCGCCGGAAAATGACCCGGAGATGGCCACGACCCGGTTTCTGGCGGAACAGGGGATCACCGTTTCAGCCGGGCATTGCGATCCGTCGATCGATCAGTTGAAAGCAGCGGTCGATGCCGGTCTGAAAATGATCACCCACCTCGGAAACGGCTGCCCCGTCGATTTGCCGCGCCACGACAACATCATCCAGCGCGTTTTGTCCGTCGCTGAAACCGCTGATCTGTGGATTTGCTACATTCCGGATGGAGCCCATGTCGAATTTTTCGCACTCAAAAATTACGTTCGGCTCAGTGGCATCGAGCGCACCCTGTTCACCACCGACGCCATCACCGCCGCCAAACTCGGTCCGGGCGTTTACGAGTTATCCGGTGCTCCGGTCGAAATCGACGAAAACGGCGTCGCCCGTCGCCCCGGATCTGCGAATCTCGCCGGATCGACCATCTCCATGCTGAAAATCCGCGAAAATCTCGCGACCGAACTCCGTCTGAGCGAAGGCGAAATCGAGCAGGTGCTTTGCCGAAATCCGCGCGAGATGCTGGGGACGTAAAAAATTCGCCCGGCACGAACCAACAGGGTTGGTTCAACGAATAGACCCGGTTTATTCGTTTTACCGGCCGAGGGCCTCTTCCAGCCCTTTTCGCATCGCGCTGATATCGGCGTCGCGATTGAACCAGAATTCGAAAGACAAGGCCCCCTGCCAGAGCAGCATGCTGAGGCCATTGGCTGCCCGGGCGCCGGCGTTTTCCGCATCGGTAATCAGGCGGGTGCGGGCCGGTGAGTAAACCATGTCATAAACGAGATGGTGCGGCTGGATTTCGTGGCGCGGAACGAGGGCCGGGTCGGTCGGCTTCATCCCGAGCGAGGTGCCATTCACGATCAAATCGATTTCGTCAAGCTGGCGGGAGATGGCCTCCTCCTCCCACGGAATCGCCGCGAGCCTCCGGGATGGGCCTTCCAGCCGGGTTTCGTCGTGAAAAAATTCGAGCAGTTCTTCGGCGAGTGACCCGGCTTTGGAAACGGTCCGGTTTGCGAGCACGAGTCGTTCGCAGCGTTCCATCGCGCATTGCACGGCAACGGCACGCCCCGCGCCGCCACCGGCGCCGAGGATCAGGATTCGCAGGTCACGAAGATCGACGGAAAATTCTTCCCGGATCGCGCGCTGAAATCCCGGGCCGTCGGTGCTGTGGCCGATCAAATCACCGGAATTGGAGTCAACCACCACGGTGTTGACCGCCTTGCAACGCTTCGCAACCTCGGTGGCGTCATCGACGATTTTGGCGACTTCCGCCTTGTGCGGGATTGTCACGTTCGTTCCGAGAAAATTCTGTTTCGGCAATTCGCGGAGCGCGTCTTCGAGTTCATCCGGCTGGATGTGCAGTCGGACATATTGGGCATCAATCCCTGCCGCATCGAGCGCGGGATTGTGCATCTGCGGCGAAAGCGAATGCTCGACCGGATCGCCGAAAACAGAAAGCCGTGCCGGTTTTTCGAGGCTGGACGTCGCTTTTTTCCAAGCCTGCAAATCGGCAAAATCGTAGGTCGTTTTCGGCTCAGCCATGGTGGCGGGAATTTGGCGCAAAACCGGGCATCACGCCAAACAAATCGCGCGGGCGAAGCTCCCGTCGAATCCGTCCGTCCACGGCAGCGTTTGATGACTGCCGAGCCGGGCGAGATCGTCCCGATTCTCAAGCAGGCGGTCGATCACGGCTTCGTTTTCCTCCCGATCGATCGAGCAGGTTGAGTAGATGAGCCGACCGCCGGGCTTGAGATGCTGCAGGACCGCTTCGCAAATCGCGAGCTGCGTGTTGGCGTGCTGCTGAAATTCCTGTGGCTGCAAACGCCAGCGCACATCAACCCGCCGCCGCATCACGCCGGTGTTCGAGCATGGTGCATCGACCAGGATCGCGTCAAACTCCGGGAGTTCGCCGTGATCGTCTCCCAACGAGTCGATCTGCCGAATCTCGGTGTTGGATACGTGCAGCCGGTCCAGGTTTTCCCGAAGGCGTCCGATTCGTTTTTCCGAGCAGTCCGCTGCGATGATTTTTCCTTCGTTCTGCATGGCTGCCGCCAGCAGCGCGGTTTTTCCGCCGGGTGCGGCACAGGCATCGAGAATCGTTTCGCCCGGTTTTGCTGCGAGCAGTTCGCAGGCCCCGGCTGTTCCGGGATCCTGGATGTAGACGAGCCCTTCCGCAATCCAGTCCGGGTGGACCGGTCCGCCTTTGATTTGGAAAAAATCGTCGTTCACGAACGAAGAGGGTTCGATCTCCGAGCGTACCCTGTTGATTCGTTCCGGGTCAGCGAGGGGATTGAGCCGTGCATAGACCGGGGACGGCTTGTTGTTCCATTGGCAGATCGCTTCGGTGGCGGCTTCGCCGTGCTGATCCGTCCAGCGCTCGATCAAAAATTCGGGGTGCGATTCCCGAATGGCGAGCGGTTGGGCGGCGATTTGCGCGAGAAATTCATCTTTCTTCCGCTGGGTGTTTCGGAAGATCGCGTTCGCAAAGCCGCGCTGATTTTTCCCGATCAGTCTGACAGTTTCATTCACGACGGCGTGCTCGGCGATTTCGGTGTGCAAAAGCTGGTATACTCCGAGCCGCAAAACCCAGAGGGCCTGGTGTGAAATTTTTCCGCGCCGGAGCGCTTCAATCACGAAGTCGACCGTTTCCAATCGTCGCAGCGTTCCGTAGAATAATTCCTGCACGAGGGCGCGATTCGATCCGGCGAGCAGATGTTTTTTCGTCTGCGCCGCAAGAATTTCATCGGCGTAACGCGAGGTGTCATCCCAATCGCGGAGTGCGTCGAGGGCGATTTGGCGGGGGGAGGCGGACATGGCGGAGTTGTCGCAGAGACAGCACCCTGAACACACAATCCGGTCCTTGACCACTGAAATGAAAAACATACCGTTTTCGCCCTGAAGCTTTTTCCCAACAGATTATGAAACCCAACATCGCGATCCTCACAGTATTCCTCCTCGCAACCGGCACGATTTTTGCCGAAAACTGGCCCGGTTACCGCGGCCCGGCCGGCGATGGTGTCACGCCCGAAAAACTGCCCTCGACCTCTTTTGCCTCCGGTGGCCCCGAACGGGTTTGGAAAACGGATACCGAAACCGGTTTTTCCTCCTTTGCCGTTGCAGACGGAAAAGCACTCACATTGGTGACGCGGGATGTCGACGGGAATGATATGGAGGTATGCGTGGCGTTTGATGCGGAAACCGGCGATGAACTCTGGGCTGAGCCGCTCTGGATTGCCGGAAAGTGGAATGGCGGCGGAGATGCCGGAACGAGGGATAACAAGGGCGGTGACGGACCTCGCTCGACGCCTGCCATTAAGGGTGATGTCGCGTATGTCCTCGATGCGAATCTGCGGCTTTACGCCCTGAAACTCGACAGTGGTGAAGCCGTTTGGAAAGTCGATCTTGAGAAGGAATACGGCGCGAAAAACATCAAGTGGCACAACGCGGCGTCCCCGCTGATTGATGGCGATTCCATTTTCGTCGGTGCCGGTGGCGGAAACGACCAGTCATTGCTTTGCCTGAACAAAAAGAACGGTTCGCTGATCTGGAAAGCCGAAGACGACGCAATTACCCATGCGACGCCGGTCATCGGTGACGTGGCTGGCGTGAAACAGGTGATCTTCTTCACCCAGGAAGGCCTCGTTTCGCTGACGCCGGACAAGGGCGACGTGTTGTGGCGCTACGAATTCCCGTTCAAAGTCTCCACGGCTGCCTCGCCGGTAATTTGGGAAGACATCGTTTACTGCTCGGCCGGGTACGGCGTCGGCGGCGGCGCTGTGAAAGTTGAGAAAGATGGCTCCGGGTTGAAAGCCACCGAGATCTGGCGTGCGCCCGGCAAAATCGTGAATCACTGGAGCACGCCGGTTGTGAAGGACGGCTACCTCTACGGCATGTTTGGATTCAAGGAATACGGCGAAGGCCCGCTGGCTTGCGTCGATATCCGGACCGGGAAGGAAGTCTGGAAGGAAGGCGGCTTCGGTCCCGGAAACGTGATCCTGACGGCCGGAGGTAATCTCGTCGCTCTCAGTGATAATGGTGAACTCGTCCTCGCAAAAGCGGATCCCGGTGGTTACCGGGAAATGGCCCGCGCCGATTTGCTCGACGGGAAATGCTGGAGCACACCGGCGCTTGCCAACGGGAAAGTTTACATCCGCTCGACTGTGGAAGGCGGTTGCTTCGACCTCGCCAAGTGAGGCGAGGGGAGCCTGTTTCGATCCAACAGCGCTCTATTTGCTGTTTTGCTTAAAACGGGATGTCGTCTTCCTGGCCGTCGAAATGGCCCGGAGGCGGCTCGGGCGCGGAACTGTCGGACGATTGACCGGCAGCCGGGGCGTTTGATCCGCTGCCTCCACCGTTCGGTTTTTCGAGCTTCCAGGCGTTCAAGTTGACGTAATACCGGTCGTTGTATTCATTTCCGCGAATATCGAAGAAGACTTTCACCGGATCGTTTACGGAAAAGTCATCGGTCAGCGTGGTCTTGTCC
>JABDJT010000175.1 GCA_013003335.1 Verrucomicrobiales bacterium
ATCATTGGCTTCACCAAGTCGATCGCTTCGTTTTACGCGAAGAACAATATCCGGGCGAATGTGATTGCTCCTGCACTCGTGAAAACTCCGATGTCGGAACGAGCGCAACAGAATTCGGAAATCATCGAATTCGTGAAGGAAAAGCAGCCGCTGGACGGCGGGCGGATCGGTGTGCCGGAGGATTTGGACGCCGCTGTTTTGTTTTTGTTAGGGGATGGGACGAAATTGGTGACGGGTCAGGTCCTGGCCGTGGACGGAGGCTGGAGCGTTTCATGAGTATCACCGGAATTGGCATCGACCTGGGAGGAACGCAGACTAAGGGCGCGTGCTTTGATCTCGACTCGGGAGAAATATTGAAAAAACAGGTCTCTCCCACCCGGGATGGGGAAACGGAGAACGGCAAGCCGGCGTTCGTCGTTCAAGTGGAAAAACTGGTCGCCGAACTTGGCGGTGAGCGGGCGGAATGCATTGGCCTGTCTGCACCCGGCTTGGCCAATCAATCGGCTTCGGCGATCGATTTCATGCCGGGGCGGCTGGACGGCCTCGAAGATCTCGATTGGCCGAAAACGCTGCGTCATTCGGTTTTCGTGCTGAACGACGCGCATGCCGCTCTGCTCGGCGAAATCTGGCAGGGGAACGCAAAAAATCTGCAGGACGTCATCCTGCTGACCCTCGGCACGGGAGTCGGCGGTGCGGTTTTTTCGGAGGGGCGACTGCTGCGGGGGCACCGTGGATTGGCCGGACATCTCGGTCACATTCCGGTGGATTTTCGAGGAGCCCGGGATAATACAGGCATGCCCGGCAGCCTGGAGGATTTCATCGGGAACCACAACGTGTCAGATCGGTCCGGTGGCCGGTTTTCATCGACCCGGGACCTGATCGATGCGCTGAAATCCGGCGACGAGACCGCGGAACAGACCTGGGACGAATCGATGCGGGCGCTGGCGGCCGGAGTGGCCGGGCTGGTGAACTGTTTCGATCCGGAAGTCGTTCTCATCGGCGGCGGGATCAGCCGGGCCTGGGAGGAAATCGAACCGCGGATCAAAGCGTATCTGGATCAATTTGAATGGCGACCGGGAAACGGGGCAGTGGAAATCCGCAAGGCGGAGTTGGGGGAATGGGCCGGGGTTTACGGAGCCATGTCATTCGCGATCAAAGGCAATTTCACACCATGAATTCTCCCACCGAAACCTATCTTCAGAACTGCGAATCGGTACTCAAGACAGTTCGCTCTCAGGCTGCCGAAATTGAACGGGCTGCCGGGATTTTTGCTGAGTCCATCCTCGCCGGCCGAATGGTTCATCTGTTCGGTTCGGGCCACAGCCGAATTATGGTCGAGGAAATGTGGCCCCGGTATGGTTCGTTTCCCGGTTTCAATCCGATCGTCGAATTGTCGCTGACTTTTCATAACAACGTGGTAGGCGCGAACGGCCAGCGGCAGGCCATGTTCATCGAAAACGTGCCCGGCCTCGCCGCCCGGATCCTGCGAAATTTCGACCTGAGCGAGCAGGACTCAGCATTGGTGATTTCTTCCAGCGGCACTAACATCGTCCCTGTCGAGATGGCGGAGGAATTTCAAAACCGTGGCGTCAAAAATGTAGTCGCCCTCGTCAGCCGGGCGCATTCAGAGGCGAGTTCGGCAAAGCGGGATGACGGGAAACGGCTCACAGATTTTGCTGAAATCGTGCTGGATACCGGGGCACCGGTCGGCGACGCATCGGTCGAAATCGACGGAGTAGAAGGAAAGGTTTCCCCGCTTTCAACGGTCGGCGGGACGGCCATCATCAATGCCCTGAAGGCGGAAATCGCGAAACGACTCGCGGATGCAGGGAAACCCCCGACCGTGCTTTCAGCGGCAAACCAGGTCGGCGCGAAGCGAGCCGCGGAGATGTTCGAGGCCGCATACGACGAGCATGCCCGGCGTCTGGCGAAGTTGTTCGATTTCTGACGTTGCAACTCAAGGGGGAAGGGTCGAGAAGTTCGGCGATGTCGAACGCGCCTCCAGTCGAATCGCAAAAGCCTGTCGAGATCGAAAAGATCGTCGATGCGTTCGACAGCAGCGACGAAGCGAAAATCGTCGCGATTTGCCGGGAAGCGCACCCCGGAGATGTTGAGGAAGCTTTCGAACGTCTCGACGAGCCAAACCGGGAAGCCATCCTGAATTTTTTGCCGGTCGAATTGATCGCCGAACTGGGGGATTACCTCCCTGCGGCGGACATGGAGAAACGTCTCCAGACGCTACCGGAAGAGGATCAGGCGGAGGTCCTCGATTCGATGTCGGATGACGAGTTGGTCGATTTGCTGCAGGAAGTCGATGAGGAAGAGCGCCGTTCGGATTTGATCGAATTGTTGCCGGAGGAAAAACAGGTTGTTTCCGAAGAACTCCTGCAATTCGAAGAGGAAACTGCCGGAGGCCGGATGACAACGGCGATGGCGAAGATTCACGAAGACGAGACGGTCGGTGAAGTACTCCAAAGCCTGCGGGAAAAAAAAGAGGACACGGAAATCCTGAGCCGGATTTACGTGGTGGACGGGGATGATCGTCTGCTCGGTAAAGTGCGGCTTCGCGATCTGGCCTTCAGCCCGGAGGAAACCCGTGTTCTCGAGGTGGCGGATCGCGATTTGACTGCCATCGAAGCCCGGGCCGACCAGGAGGAAGCAGCGCAAATGGTGGCCCGATATGATTTGCTGGCGCTACCCGTGGTCGATGCCGACGGCCGGTTGCTCGGAGTAATTACCCACGACGACGCAATCGATATTCTGGAAAAGGAAACCACCGAGGACATGGAGCGGATCGGCGGGATTGGAGGCGAGCGGGGCGATCTCGCGTATTTGCAAACTTCTGTCACCGGTCACGTGAAACGCCGGTTCTGGTGGGTTCTCGTTCTGGCGTTCCTCGCACTGGCGTCCGGGATCATCATGTTTGCTTACGAGGACACACTGAAAGCCTACTTCGTCCTCGCAATCTATCTCCCCATGGTGATCGCGGCAGGAGGCAACACCGGCGGACAATCCGCCACCATGATCATCCGGGCCATGTCCCTCGGCGAACTGGGTCCCCAGGAATTCAGGCGGGTCATTTTCAAGGAAATGCGAATCGGCATGATTTTGGGTGGTTTGTTAGGAATTTTTGTTGCCCTGCAAATTCAATTCCTCCTTCCGGATGGGGTCGTCGATGAAGGGATTTCCGTGTTTCGAATTGCGATTGTAGTCGGCCTTTCTCTGCTTGCCCAAATCACGACCTCGACCCTTTTCGGTGCCATTTTGCCGATCGGGGCCCGCGCCGCAAAGCTCGATCCCGCAGTCGTCG
>JABDJT010000199.1 GCA_013003335.1 Verrucomicrobiales bacterium
GCCACGACATTTTCCGGGGCCTCGTCTTCCGTTTTCCCGACCAGTTTCAGTTGCCGGGCAATGTCCTGCACGAAATGATCTTCCTCGGTCTGAGCCCACATGCGTGTCGCAAGGCTTTCCACGAAAGGCTCTTCCGCCCGCGATGGAACCGCAGCCTGCTCGAACAAATCGTCAAAATGCAGATCGCGCCGAAGTTCGGCAGCCCGCTCATCATCCTCCGCCACGATCCGGGCCAGGCCATTCAAATCGGGCTGGCGGGCCGTTCCCGTGCGCAGCCGATGCTTCAATTCGTCAAAATCAGGATCACTTTCCGCGTCCGCATCGGACATGCGGTGCCGCACATCACCCTCAAATTCGGCGAAATCGTGAGTCAGCAGGGCCTGCCGGATCAGTTCGGAAAACTCCAATTCTTCGGCCAGTTTCCGCGCGTTTTCCGGCGATTCTGCGCACAGTCGTTCCAGTTTCCCGCGCTGCTCCTCATCGGCCAGGCCGTGATTCAGCAGATCGGCGAGAATCTCGTCAAACTGATTACTGTGCGTTTCTTTTCCCATCAGGTGATTTCTTGTAAAAGGTCGTTCAAGCTCCGGCCGGTCGCAATTTTTCTTCCATGCACTTGCGAAGGGCAGTTCGGACGCGTTCGAGGGCTTTCCGGACAGCCGGCGGTTTCATGTCGAGTTCCTCCGCCAAATCCGGAGCTGACACATCCTCCTCGTATCTTCCGCGAATCAGTCGCATCGATTTTTCCGGCAAATCAGCGATGCACTGGCGAAGCGCGATCAGTTTGGCCGTTGCGCGATCGCCGAGTTGCTCTTCTTCCTCCTCGGGCACCGAGGTCGTGGAGACGAGCACATCGGTCAAATTTTCGGACAAAATCCGTTTCCGGCGGGCATCTTTTCGCCGCTCATTTATCACCAGGTTCCGGGCGATCCCCCGCACCCACGCTCCAAAATCACGGGTGGTATCAAACTCCTCCATCCGGTTGTAAGCCACGATAAAGGCCTCCTGAGCGATATCATCCACCCACATCGGGTCCACGCCCACGGACCGGATGAACGCCCGCAAGCCTGCGTGGTGTTCCCGCACGTAGTTGATGAAAATGTCCTGTCTGGATTCCCCCATAATGGCTGAACAATGTAACGAATGAAATGCCTGCTCGGAGGCCTTTTACAGAATTGTTCCGCAAACCCCAAGTGTGACACCGGTTCCAGCCGGAAAAAACCCCGAATTCTCCCTGCGATCAATCGGGAGAAGATGAACTCCGGCCCGCCTCTGTTTCCCCTGGCGAGGCGAGCCGGAGTCGTTTGCGGAAGCGTGCACCTCTCCGTAGCCCGCTCCGCACCCCTTCAGACTCCCTCGACCCCGGCAAAGTCACGAGTTTGGGGAAAAAATTCGAGCCCTGCGAGCCAATCCGAACGAACAGGGTTCGTTCGCCAATTCAACCCTGTTGATTCAAATCAAGGTCACGAAAGCCGGTTGAATCCCCATTAGAATACCGGAAACTGGCGACACAAAAATCCCATGAGCCAGCCCGTCCGAACCCGATTCGCCCCTTCACCCACCGGATTTCTCCACATCGGGGGAGCCCGCACGGCCCTGTACAACTGGCTTTACGCTCGCAAACACGGCGGCGTTTTTGTCCTGCGGGTGGAAGACACGGATGCGGTCCGCAGCACCGGCGAATCGCTCGACATCATCCTCGACGGACTCCGGTGGCTCGGGCTGGACTGGGATGAAGGCCCGGAATGCGGAGGCAATCATGGACCCTATTTTCAAAGCGAACGGGGTGATATTTACGATGCCTATTTGCAGAAACTGCAGGCCGCCGACCTCGTTTATGAAGATGACGGCGCCATCCGGTTTCGCGTTCCCGACAAGGATTTCACCGTCCGAGACGCGGTTTGTGGCGATGTTTCGGTAAACTTGAAAGTCCAGGGCGCGAGGGGCTTCGATCCGGAAACCAAACAGGAAATTGAAAAAAATCCGGACCTCGTGATTCGCCGACCGAACGGATCCTACATTTTCCATTTCGTGAATGTGGTGGATGACATCGAGATGCAAATTTCGCACGTGATTCGCGGTGAGGATCACCTTTCCAATACCCCGAAGCACCTCGCGCTGTTCGAAGCTTTCGGGGTCGAACCGCCGCAGTTCGCCCACATTCCGCTGAATCTGAACGAGGACGGTACGAAAATGAGCAAGCGGGACAGGGGGGCCCTGATCCACGAATACGTCGAAAACGGGTTTTTGCCGGAGGCGGTGAACAATTTCATGGCCCTGCTCGGCTGGTCGCCAAAAGACGACGCCGAGATTTTCTCGATCGACGAGTTGATCGAGCGTTTCAGCCTCGAGGCCGTGAACAAATCGAATTCGAAATTTACCTACAAGAAATGCCTCTGGGTGAACGCCGAGCACCTCAAAGCCCTGTCCGCTGCCGATTTGCGGGAAAAAGCGGCGCCTTTTCTGAAAACAGGCGGCATTTCGCCCGACGACGATCGCATTCCCGCCGCACTGGAACTGGCCCGGGAACGGGCCGAATTGCTGTCCGCCATCCCCGGCGTGATCGCCCCGATTTTTGCCGACCCACTCGAATACGACGACGAAGCCGTGACAAAAGTGGCAGCCAAAGAGGGAGTCACCGAAGTGGTCGACGTGCTGATCTCGGCGCTGGAAAAGGTCGATGAAACTGCCTGGAAAGCCGATTCGATCAAGTCTGCGATTCACGATGCAGCGGAAGCGAACGACATGAAAATGGGCGCGATGATGCAGCCGTGCCGGGTCGGGACGATGGGTTCGATGAGCGGACCGGATCTGGCACCGGCAATGGAATTGATCGGAAAAGAAGGCGTGCTGGAAAGGCTGAGCGAATTTCGGACCAAACTTTCCTGAAACTCTTCAATCTACGCGGAGTTCTTTCGTAGAGGAATCCGGCTGGACGTAGAGGCGTTCCGTGTCTAGCCTGATCTCCGAAACACCACTCTCAACCACGTTCATGAACCGCCGTTTTGCCCCGCTTCTCGCGATTTTCGCTGCCGTTTTCGGTCTCGGTTTCGCTGCCTCCGAATCCCAGGCCCAGGTCGTGATTTACAAATTCGATTTCGCGAAAGACGGCCCGTCGATCAACTACGGATTTTACGATGAAGCGTGGGTCGTGGCCGATGCCACCGGAGGTTCAGCCTCGTGGATCCTGACTTTTCGAAGCGGAGCGCAGCGGCTCTACATCACGATCGAAGATTTCGGCAGCTTCTTTTTTGCCAGCAAAAGCCGGACCGTGAAAGGTATCCTGTCGGCCGCCGCGTCCGACGGAACGCCCCAAACCTCCTTTCTCGCCATCGGCGAACTGGGCGAAACCGTTCAGGCCGGTGCCATCCGGGTCCGCGTTCCCAAATCGATGAAAGGCCAGGCTCTTTCCGCCGACGACGAAAGTATGCTGCCGTTTGATTCCCAGGACGGCAGCTTTGGATACGCGGGAATTTCCTCGATGAGCGGCAAGCTTCAGGTCCGACGATCCAAGGACGCAAATGACGACCGCCAAACCGTGGCCGAAGCCTTTGCGGATGTGGTCGCCTATATCGAGCGCCGCGGGTTCACCGAATTCGATGACGGAACCGGCGACGATGACGGAGACGGAGGCGGCGCAGCACTGATCCCGTAATTCTACGGGTCCGTATCGACTCAGTAAGCGAGTTGGCGGAACGTTCGGTCCTGCATTTCATACAGGTTTTCCCGGGTCGCACCGCCTGACCCCTGGATGCCTCCCGGTCGCCCGGCTCCATCGCCGTCTGTGGTCGTACAACTCACATTGGCAAAACCGCTGACAACAATCGCCGCAGCAAGGAAAAGAAATCTTCGGATGTTGTTCATACCTACCAGTACACCGATTTTCCGCCGTCCGTCGACTGAAAAACGAACCCACAGGGTCTGTTCGACGAACCTACCCTGTTCATTCGATTTCAACGAACAGTAGCTCGTCGGCATTTGCGCCGTGCGGACCAGTGAGAATTTCCCGGCCCCGGGAATCGAATACCATTGAATTTCCGATGCAGGAATGCCCGGCCCACGGCCCGCTCCGGATCGGGCCGACGCAGCTGCACCCGGCAATCGCGACGCCGAATTCGCGAGCGACCGGCTCGTAATTCTCGCGCCAGATTTGGCCGTAGGTTTCCACGACGGGATCAAATTCAGGCGGCACAGCCCAGGCACAGGGAGAAAGAATGACATCTGCTCCGGCCGAAGCGATTTCGCGGCTAATCCACTGCTCTTCCACAAAGGCATCGGCGCAGATGTGAAGTCCGATTTTTCCGATCTCCGTTTCGACCGGTGGGCCTGCGGATTCGCCGCTGGTATAAATTTCGTGCGCGATTTCGAGCTCGTTAATCTTTCGGTGATGCGCGATTTTTCGCCCGGATCGGTCGAGCAAAACGGCCGAATTGAACAGCCGGTCGCCGTTCCGCTCGATCAGCCCGGCGCATACAACGATTCCCTTCTGCGCTGCCGCATTGGCGAGTGGTTCGAAATTCATTCCTTCCGGTTTCGCCCGGTCGGATTCATCCATCCAGCCGTAATCGAGCGCTTCA
>JABDJT010000215.1 GCA_013003335.1 Verrucomicrobiales bacterium
AAAACCACCGTGCTGAACCGCATCATTCTCCTGGAGCAAATCCTCTCTATCGAGAACGACCCGCATTTCCAGGGCGGCGAATTTTACGAATCCCGGCCGCCGGAACTCGGACTCGCGCTTTCCCGCATGATCAGCCACAAGTGCTTCGTCCACCTGGATGCGATCGAGCGCCGTGCCGGGGCCGAAGTCGTCCAACCGGAAGACCGCTTCGCCTGGTATCAGGTTCACGATCATGTCGAAAGTTACATGCTGCACCAGGGGCGAAAATTTACAGCACGCTTCGACGCCAATACCTACCTGCGGATTTGTGAATTGTGGAGCCGGTTCGACCCCGTTGCGGAAGGAGAGGCCGCCAGTTCACTCGAACTTTTCAGCCGGTCCCGGGAAGCCGGGCACAAATATCTCGTGTTCTCGATCGACGAAGACTACTGCTTCTATCCGGAGGAACAGGCCAATCTGGTTCGGCAACTTAAGGCAGCTGGCGTTTCACACCTCTATCTCACCGTTCACTCGGACAAGGGGCACGACTCATTCCTGCTGGAGCCGGAACTGTACACTCCGCACATCCAGTTCGTGCTGAATCAGTAATTTACCAAACAACAGGGTTGGTTCGACCATCAAACCCTGTTGAATCGAACACGGCTCAGTCCTTCGAAGTTTTGGGGTCCAGCGCATCGCGCAACCCGTCGCCGAGAAAATTCAGGCAAAACAGGGTTGCGCTGAAAAACAGCGCCGGAAAAATCAGCAACCACGGCGTGGTCAACATCCGGTCGGCTCCTTCTTTGATCAAGGTTCCCCAGCTGCTGTCTGGCGGCATGACGCCGAGCCCGAGGAAGCTGAGAACCGACTCCAGAAGCATTACGGCGGGCACGGTCAAGGTTGTGTAAATAATCACCGGCCCCAGTGTATTGGGAATCAAGTGGCGGAAAATGAGCTTCCAGTTTCCCAAACCGAGCGAACGCGCGGCCTCGACAAACTCCATTTTTTTCAACGACATCACCTGACCGCGCACAATTCGCGCCATCGTCAGCCACTCGACTGCCCCGATGGCGATGAACAGGAGCCAAAGTTTGTTCCCGAAAAAGGTCGTCAGAATGATGACGAAAATCATGAATGGCAGCGCGTAGAGGATATCGACGATCCGCATCATGACTGAATCCAACCGGCCGCCGAAAAAGCCGGCCACGCTGCCATAAACCACCCCGATCGTCATCGAAACCAGTGTGGCGAGAAAGCCGACCATCAGCGAAATCCGGCCACCAGCCAGGATTCGGGAAAAGATGTCGCGCCCGATATGATCAGTGCCCATCCAATATTCCGCCGAAGGCCCGACAGACCGGTCTTCGAGATTGATCGCGTTCGGATCAGCGATCAGGCCCAATTTCTCCGCTGGTAATCCGCCAACGCAGAGAACGGTGATCGCCACAAATACCCAGAGACAAATCATCGCCAGCCGGTTCTTTTTCAACCGGAACCAGGCGTCTTTTCCGAGAGAAGAACCTTTCTCGGCGGCTGCAAATTCGGGAGCTGTCTCGATTGCTTCCATCTTCAATCAGCCGTTTCCGATACGTTCCGGAGGCGCGGGTTCAAAACTGCCTGCAACAAATCAGCCACGAAGTTCAACGTCAGGATCAGGATCGCGAACACGCAAACCGTTCCCTGGATCAGGTTGTAATCCCGGTTTTTCGCCGCGTTGATAAAGTGAGTTCCCAGTCCTGGCAGGCCAAAAATCGATTCCACCACGAACGACCCGGTAATCAGGGCAGAGAAGGCCGGGCCCAGGTAGTTCACGACCGGCAGCAAGCCGCCCCTCAACGCGTGGATGATCATCACCCGCCACTCCGGCAGGCCCTTCGCACGGGCGGTTCGAATAAAATCGGCAGACAAGGTGTCCAGCATCCCGCTTCGAGTCAGCCTTGCGATATAGGCGCCGTAATACAAACCGAGAACCAGCGATGGCAGCAAAAAATCCGTCGGCTGATTCCAGCCCACCGCCGAGAACCACTGCAATTGAAATCCAAAAATCGCCGCGAAAATCGGTCCGATCACAAATGTGGGCAGGCAAATCCCCAACAAGGCAATCGACATCAGGCTGTAGTCAATTTTCGTGTTCCGCTTTGCGGCAGCCAGAACACCCGCCGGCACACCGATGCCAAGTGCGATAAACAAGCCTGACAAACCAACCGAAATGGATACGGGAAAGGCCTGCCCGATTACTTCGCGCACGGAAAACCCCGAATTCCCCCAGGACGGCCCCTGAAAACCGGTTGCGGCATCAACCATGCTCTTGGCCCACTGAACCACAATCGAGTCGCCAAGCCCCATTTGCTCTTTCATTTGCTCCCGGATGTGGAGCGGAATCTGTTTTTCATCCGTGTAGGGAGAACCCGGCGCGAAGCGTGACAAAAAGAACGTCAACGTCAGCACGCAAAACAATGCAAGCAGGCCCTGGAAAAATCGGCTGACGATGAATTTGAGCATGAATTCCTATTGGTAAGCCGGTCCGGAATCGATCAAATCCACGTGTTTGAAGGGCCGGTTATCGAGCACCTTCGGATTCCAGTTTTTCACATCCGGATGCAGGAGATACACCCT
This sequence comes from Verrucomicrobiales bacterium, assembly GCA_013003335.1. Lineage (GTDB taxonomy): Bacteria > Verrucomicrobiota > Verrucomicrobiia > Verrucomicrobiales > DEV007 > JABDJT01. The sequence goes on from JABDJT010000215.1 coordinate 2,596, forward strand.
CGTGTACCAGTAAATCGGTGCGATCGGCAACTCGTCGAGCAGGATTTTCTCAGCGGCGAACATCTTTTCCTGACGCACAGCAGGATCAGCTGCTTCAAAGGCCTCGCGGATCAAACGGTCGTATTCCGCATTGGACCAGCCGGTCTCGTTGTTCGTGTCATCAGTCTGCCACATGGTCAAAAACGTCATGGGATGGACGTAGTCCCCAATCCAGCCTGACCGGGCAACCTCGTAGTTCAAATCATGCAGCGTTTGCTGAAACACCTTCCATTCCTGGTTGTTGATCGTGACGTTGTCGATCCCGAGATGCTCCTTCCACATTGCCTGAATCGTTTCGGCGACGGTCCGGTGTGCCTCCTGGGTATTGATCAGAATCTGAAACCCCGGAAATCCCTCGCCGTTCGGATATCCGGCCTCGGCAAGCAGCTCGCGCGCTTTTCCCGGATTGAACTCCACCATTTTCGGTGGCTCGTAGACCCCCTTGAACGGCGGTGTAAATCCGAATGAAGGCTCCTGCCCACCCTGCGTCACGTTTTTCACAATCGCTTCCCTGTCGATCGCCAGCGTCAGCGCCTTCCGCACTTTTGGATCATTCATCGGCGGTTCATTCACGTTGAAGCGGTAAAAATAGCTGCCAGCGTAAGGCTCGGTCCGCAGGAGATGCGGCTGATTTTCCCGATACCAGGCAATCATGTTGTTCGGCATTGTGTAGGTATAATGCAGCCGCGAATCCCGAAACGCCCGCTCCTCGGTATATTCATTTGGAATCGGAATGAAACGGATTTCGTTCAATTTTACCGTCTCACGATCCCAGTAGTGCGAATTCGGTTCGACCGTCAGCGAGTGATTAATCCGCCACGATTTCAAGACAAAGGGACCGTTTCCGACGTGATTCCCCGGCCGTTGCCAGTCCGTGTAGCGATCGGTCATCTTCCCGAATTTTTCGATTGTCTCCTTCGGGACTGGCAACCACGTCGTGTGTTTCAGCACTTCCGGAAAATAATCCATCGGTCCGATCAACGACAGCTCCAGCGTTCGGTCATCGATCACCTTCACGCCAACCGTCGAAAAATCATCCGTCTCGCCCTTATTGAATTCCTCTGCTCCCTGGAGCGGAAACAGCATCGAAGCATAGGGCGAAGCCAACTCAGGGGTCAGCACCCGCTCATAGGAATAGGCAAAGTCATGCGCCGTGATCGGTTCGCCATTCGACCATTTTGCATCTTCCCGAAGATAAAACGTCCAGACCGAGAAGTCTTCATTCGGCTCCCACCGTTCCGCCACGCCGGGAGCTGCCGTGTCGTCTTCAGAAATGTGAAACGTGACGAGGCCTTCAAACAGGGCCCTCATGATATTCGAATCGCCCACCGACTGAACCAGATGCGGATCACAGGAACGGGGTTCCGCACCGTTTGCCAGGAGCAGAACTTTCCCTTCCGTGGCCTCCTCTACGAGATTAGTCCGTCCGCAGGACGAAACGAACACTGTGAACAGCGCAAGCGTTGCAAAACGAATCAACAGGGTCCGTTCGATGAACCAACCCTGTTGGTTCGTTCGAAGGGCTGAGCAACGGGGAAGCATGGGTGGATTGTGGCAATTGACGGCACGGTTGCAAGTCGGCAATCCGGTTATCGACCGTCCTCGTCCGGCTGCTGATTTTTTGCTTCGCCCTTTTTTTGGGCATCGGCCCGCTTGCGTTTGTCGCCGGGTATGGGAACGGCAGCGATCAGGTTTTTGGTGTATTCGGAACTTGGATTGTCGACCACATCTTCGGTGAATCCGGCATCGACAACTTTTCCGTGTCGCATCACCACGACCCGGTCACAAATTCGTTTCACGACACTCAGGTCGTGAGAGATGAACAGGTAGGACAAACCCAGCTTGTCTTTCAATTCCATCAGCAGATCAATGACCTGCGCCTGGATCGTGACATCGAGCGCGGAAACGGCTTCATCACAGACCACAAATTCCGGCTCGGGGGCAACCGCCCGTGCAACGCAGATTCGCTGCCGCTGGCCGCCGGAAAATTCGTGGGGATAGCGATTCATCGTGTCGGCTTCCAACCCGACTTCCTCCAGCCAATGGGCTGCCAATTCCCGCCGGTCGCCTCCGTTCAACAACCCATGTTCCGCCAGGCCTTCCGTGAGAATATCCAAAACCGTCAGACGGGGATTGAGCGAGGAATACGGATCCTGGAAAATCATCTGCAAATGCCGCCGATACGGCCGCATTGCATGATAACCCATGCCGCGAATATCGATCTGAACATCAGCCTCTCCCTTGTCCTCGTCGGATTCATCGCCCTCATCAACTTGAGGTCGATAATAGATTTCGCCGTCCCGCGCGCTTTCGAGCCCGAGAATCGTACGCCCGAGAGTCGTTTTCCCGCTTCCACTTTCACCCACCAGTCCGAGGCATTCACCGGGGAAAACTTTCAGTGAGACATCATCAACGGCTTTGACCCAGTCGACGGTGCGGGCAAAGACTCCTCGTTTCACGGGAAACCAGGTTTTCAAATCGCGAACTTCAATGATGGGGGTTTCGTCCTCGTCATAGCTGCGTTTCTCCAGCGGCTCGTCGGTCAGTCGGGGGACGGCTGAAAGCAGTTTTTGAGTGTATTCGTCTTTCGGATTCGAAAACAGGTCTTCCACCTCGCCACGCTCGACAATGTTTCCATCTTTCATGACGAGAACGCGGTCGGACAGCTCCCAGATCACGCCCATGTCGTGGGTGATAAACAGGATCGACGTGTCCTCCGATTTCATTTCGAGGATCAGGTCGAAAATTTGTGCCTGCAGGGTGACATCGAGAGCAGTCGTCGGTTCGTCGGCGATGATCAATTTCGGCTGCAGGATGAGTGCCATCGCAATCATGGCCCGTTGGCGCATACCCCCCGAAAATTGGAACGGAAACGCTTTAGCGCGTTCTCCCGGATTGGGAATCCCGACCTTGTCCAGCCAATCGACCGCCCGGTCCCACGCGTCCTTCTTGGAGATATCCGGCTCATGAAGCTGCACAACCTCTGCCAATTGGCGGCCCACGGTATGCAGGGGCGACATCGCTGTCATCGGCTCCTGGAAAATCACGCTGATATCTTTTCCCCGAATATCCCGCAGCTTTTCGACCGGCATTTTCAACAAATCCGTGCCCTCGAACAAAATTTCACCGGATTCGATTTTCCCGGGTGGACAGGGAATCAGCCGCATCACGGACATCGCGCTCACGGATTTTCCGCTCCCCGATTCCCCCACGAGACCGACGATCTCGCCCCGATTTACCTTGAAAGAGATGTCATTGACCGCAGGAATCCGTTTCCCTTCGACATCGAAGGAAATGGTCAGGTTGTTGACGGTGAGCAGTGGATCGGACATGGAGAAAAGTCGGAAAACAAATCAACTGGGTTGGTTCGGCTAACGAACCCTGATGGATCGATTGGACGGAAGATTCATTCGATTTTGGACTTGGTTCGGGGGTCAAACGCGGCACGCAATCCTTCCCCGATGAAAACACCGAGGAGGCTGACGACAAAAAGAGCCAGGCAGGGATACAGCACGAGCCACCAGGCATAGGGAAAGCTGCGGCCCTGGAAAATCAGGTTTCCCCAACTCGGCGTGCCGGCAGGCAGTCCGAAGCCAAGAAAGTCGAGTGAGGAGAGCACGAAAATGGCTCCGACCAGGGAGAACGGGAAAATGGTGATGATCGGGACAAGCGCGTTCGGAAAAATGTGGCGGAACATGATTTTCCAACGGCCGATTCCCATGATGCGGGCGGCTTCCACAAACGGTTGCTTGCGAAGACGCAGGAATTCGCCCCGCATGTAGTAGGAAATTCCAATCCAGCTGAATGCCGTGAACAAGGCGAGCAAAAGCAGGAAACTGCGGCCGTAAATGGAGCTGATCAGGATCATAATCAGCAGGAAAGGCAGTGACTCCCAAATCTCGGTGAGTCGTTGAACCGTGAGGTCGATCTTCCCGGCAAAGTAGCCCTGAACGGCCCCGATCCAAATCCCGACAGCGAAGGAAGCCCCGACCAGGAGCAGACCGAAAAGCAGGGAAATCCGCGTCGCGTAGAGGATTTGCACGAAAACATCCCGACCGGATTCCTCAAGTCCCAGTCGATGATTTGTTGTGGGCCGATAAGGAAAACTGACCACCTCCGGCTGAAAAGTCAGGGTGCGATCACCGAGGTTGGTGGACACTTCCGCCCGAACGGCGGAGTCGTCATCCTGATACGCTTTGGCG
>JABDJT010000218.1 GCA_013003335.1 Verrucomicrobiales bacterium
TTCGCCGGGTCTGCCGCCACGTTTTTCGTTTCGAGCGGATCGGCTTCATGGTCATACAACTCGCGCGCGACAACCTCCCCGCCCTCGACGGCCCGCCACTCCGTGAACCGCCAGTGATCTGTCCGGACCGAATACCCGAACGCTTGCCAGTTACTGCGGCTTCCGTAAAACGGGTGCGGATGCTCCGTGAACGCCGCGGTTTTCACCGATTCCGCCGGATCATCCATCACCGGAGCGAGGCTCACGCCTTCCAGATTTTTCGGCAGGTCCTTCCCGATTCCAGCCAAATCCGCGAGCGTCGGAAACAGGTCGACCAGTTCGGCCAGCGCCTTCGTTTTCCTCCCCGCCGCTTTCCCCGGAGCGGAAATGATCAACGGCACCCGTGCATCCAGTTCGAAGTTTGAAGTCTTTCCCCACAGCGAGTGCTCGCCGATGTGAAATCCGTGATCGGAGGTGAACACGACGATCGTTTCCTCTGCCTTTCCGCTTTCTTCCAGCGCATCGAGAATCTCGCCCAGTTGGGCATCAAGAAATGCGATCGCCGCGTAATAGCCGTGACGGTAATGCCGGATTTCCTCCTCCGTGAAATCGCGCTCCTTCGGCGTGTGCCCGTAGCCGCGGATCTCCCGCGAGATGTGCATCGCGATTTCCGGCACCTCATCCGGCGCAGTCGCCGGGTCCGGCATGGGGATCTTACCAGGGTCAAAAAAATCCCAATATCTTTTCGGCGCAACGAACGGCAAATGCGGCCGCCAGAAACCGACCGCGAGAAAAAACGGCTGCTCGCTCTCCGCGTGATCCAGCAAAAACGCAACCGCGAGATTTGCGATCTGGCCATCCCGGTAGGCCGTGTCCGGCACGTCATGGTCTTCCGTGACCGGCGCCTTGAACGGCGGTTTTTCTTTGTGCGGTCGATTTGCAAAAACGGTGTCCATGGCGTGCGTCCCGCGAAACAGCACCTCATCCATCGACCACGATTGCCGGTCCTGCGTGTCGCCCATGTTGTGAAACAGCTTGCCGATATTCTGGCAGAAATAGCCATGGTTCTTGAAGTGCTGCGGCAGCGTCACGATCGATTTTCCGTTCGGCGCCGTGTCGCGAAAATATTTCCGCAAATCATCCACTTTCACCGTTTGCGGCCGCAGACCGGTCAGAAATGACGATCGGGACGGGTTGCAAACCGCCTGCTGGCAATAGGCCCGCTCGAAGGTCAGGCCCCGCTCCGCAAGGCGGTCGAGATTCGGCGTGTGAGCTGCCGCGTCACCATACGGCCCGACCGCGCAGTTCAAATCATCCGCAACTACAAAGAGCACGTTTGGTTTCGCCACTGCCACAACCGGCAAAATCAGGGCGACGAATATCGAAAGTTTCATGCGGCCAGTACGAACGAACAGGGTCTGTTTGTCAAACCAACCCTGTTCATTCGCTTCCAGCTTCCAGCGGCCAGCCGGGGAGTTCTCCGCATGCCTGGAGCGCCAGGATGACGTAGGCACTGCCAATGTTGGAGATCAAGTGCTGCGCTTCGACGACGGGCGACCGCGTGAACCATTTTCCGCTCTCGCGTTGGTTGGCTTTGATCCAGCCAATCGCTTTTTGGAGGCGCGGATCATCGGCGGCGATGCCGTTTTCGCGAGCGAGTATCACCACAAATCCAGTGCCGTAACCGTCGCTGACTTTTGTGTCGAGCGGCGGGTCGCCGGGGTTTTGCAGGCCTTTCCAGTCGGTCAGAAAACTGGCCGTCGACCAGCCGCCATCCGGCAATTGGAGGGCCAGGATTTCATCAAGCGTGGCTTTTCGTTCGGCTTCCGATACGATTCCGTCAATCCGGATCGAAGCCCAGGCGAGCATGGCGCGGTGGTGAAGCGATTTGGGAGGATCGTTTTTGAAAAAGGTTCGCAGTTTTTCCAGACCGGTTTTCGCAGCTTCGGTTTCGGCGTAGTTGTCCGGTGCAATCCCGACGATCACCGCAGTCAGCGTTGCCCCGTAGTGATCGTCAATTTCGAGCGGTGCGTAATCACAATCCGGCCATTTCCAGCCGCCATCCTCCCGCTGCACTGTCCACATCCGGTCGAGCGTATCGCGGGCGACATCGCTCAATTTTCCGGTCGTCTGCAGGTCATTGAACGTCAAGCCGGCCCCGACCACGATTGCCCAGAATCCGTTTTTGTCCGAAGGTGGACGCTTGACCCAGCGTTCTCCCGGGTAGCTTTCGTAAAACGTCCGCACCTCGCCGGAGTCCGGTAATACATGGCTCAATGCCGGTCGGGCAAAGAGGTAGGCCATGTTCGTATGGCAGGTCGCGCAATTCTTTTTCTTCTGCCAATTCAACGCCGCTCTGTCGATGTAGCGGGCCGCGTTTTCCGGCGAAAATTCTTTCGCGATCGGTTCGTCGCTGCGGATTTCGACGAGTTCACCGGGCACGGAATCGAGCGTGACAATTTTCTCCTGCGACAAAATGGACGCGGAAAACGCAAAGCAAATCACAATCGTGCTGAACCGTTTCATGATGCAGCCATCCTGAATTCAGGACCGGACTGCTGCGAGAAAATTTCGCACTTTCTCCTGATCCTTCACTCCGGGCGTGCCGGACTCGACTCCGCTTGCGACGTCGACCGCGAAAGGACGGACCTGGGCGATCGCGTCTGCGATATTTCCCGGGTTCAGGCCGCCAGCGAGGATCACTTTTTGTTCCGGCCACCGGATCACGGCTTCGCGACCAAGATTCCAGTCCATCGTTTCGCCCGTGCCGCCGTATTCGACGGGGGCATACGCGTCGAGCAGGATCGCGTTTTCGGCAGCACCAGTGAACCAGGCGGCTGCCTCGTCGAGCATCTCCCCGTTTTTGACACCCGTCGCTTTGAACACCGGCAACCCGGCTGTAGCAAGTTCGGTAAAAAATTCGGGCGATTCATCGCCGTGGAGTTGGGCAAAATCGATTACGCCTTCGCCAATCGCCGATTCGATTTCCGGCCGGGTCGGGTTCACAAACACGCCGATCCGCGTGATTTTTCCGGCCAGATCCTGCAGCCATGAATCGACTTTCGCGTTTCGCTCGAGGTACCGTTTTGATTTCAGCCAGAAATTGAACCCGAGCGCATCTGCGCCGAGTTCGTGAATCGCGATGGCCTGTTCCGCGGTCGTGATCCCGCAGATTTTCGCTTTCACCCGCGAGTCATCAGGCTCAAAAAATCCCGGCCGGACAGCGTTCATTTAGCGTCCGGCTTCTTGTTCTCGGCGTCGTATTTCGGCCAGAAGGCGTGAGGCGGAAGCAGGTCGTTGCCCGCATCCTCGAACTGCGTCCCAATTTCGCGCAGCGACGGGATTTGCCGCACGACGTCGAGGCCTTTTTTGATTCGGTCCGGCGAAAATACCAGGCGGGTCAGCGGCACTCCGGCCAGAGTCGAAAGATCGGTCACCGGCGTCTCGCCGATGTGCAGCCGGATACCGCGCGGGAACTGTCCCCGGGCCAGCGGACTGAGATCTTCGACCTTGGTCCGGTGCAAGGTGATGCTTTCCAGCCCGCGGACTTTTGCCAGCGGTGAAATATCACTCACCTGGGTGTCGGTCAGCCAGATGTAATTGACGAAAACACCTTCCAGCGGACTCAAATCTTCGACCGGGGTCTGCACGAGATTCAGCTTCCCGACGGCCATTTTTTTCAGGGGCGTGAGGTCTTCAACCAGCGAACCGGACAAGTACAACTCGGCAAGCTGCATGCCTTCAAGCGGCGAAATATCCTTCAAGCCCGTATTTTCGAGATACAAATTTTGCAACGGCATGCCGGTCAGCGGCGAGATGTCAGACAGCCCGCGGTTTCCGAAAAGATCCAGCTGCTGGAGCGTGGTGATTCCTTCCAGGAAACTGAGATCGGAGATGCCGCATTCCCGCAGCGAGATTTGAATCGGCTGACCCTGCGGATTGATCCCGAAAATTCCGTTTCCGGTATAGGCAGGATTTTTCTCACGGATCGCCGCATGCAGTTTTACATCGCTCCAGAACTGCGGCTCAGCAGCCTGTGGATTCGGTTTCGGTTCGGGCGGAACCGGCTCGTTTGCCTGATCGTCCGACTTCCCGGGCGCGTCCGAAGTCATTGTGGTGGTTTCTCCGCCCTCATCGCCGCAACTAACGAGAAAAAACGCCGCAGCGAAGATCGGAAGCTGGAAAATTTTCTGCATCGCGAACGGTCGCGGGAAACGGAGGTGATTCAAGGTCGAAACGAATCAACAAGGCAGCCCGACGAATCAACAGGGTTGCATTGACGAACCAACCCTGTTGGATCGAAACTGTCGGCCATGAGTCACGACCGTGTCCTCGTCGTTGAAGACGAACCAACCATTGCGGAAGCTCTGGAGTATTCGCTCGAATCGGAAGGCTTTTCCGTCCGACTCGCCGGGACGGGCGGCGACGGCCTGGCCGAAATTTCACATCGGGAACCGGATTTCGTGATCCTGGATATCGGGCTCCCGGACATGAGCGGATTCGATGTGTGTCGTGAAATCCGGAAAACATCGACGGTCCCGGTTTTGTTTCTGACGGCACGGGAAAATGAGATTGACCGGGTCGTGGGATTGGAAATCGGGGCGGATGACTACGTGGTGAAACCGTTCAGCCCGCGTGAACTGGTCGCGCGGGTGCGGGCCATTTTGCGCCGCAGCCGGAATGCGATCCAAACGGAACAGGCCGGTGGTGGTACGGTCGAATTTGGTGACCTGAAAGTCGACAACGAACGCATGCAGGCCCGCTGCGGTGAGAAACAGCTGAATTTGTCCCGCTACGAATTGGGTCTGCTAAAGGTATTCCTGGAGCACCCGGGCCGGGTTTATACCCGGGATCAGCTGATGGAGCAGGTTTGGGATGAGCCGGAAGCTTCGCTGGACCGCACGGTGGACGCGCATATCAAAAGCCTTCGTGCCAAGCTCCGCGAAGCCAATCCGGATTTGGATGCCATCGTGACGCACCGGGGGATCGGGTATAGCTTGCGGGAGGATTTGTGATCCGGCCATTCCAGTTTCATGCGCCTCACCCTCCTCATCATTGCCGGTTTTCTCGCCATCGCGGCGGGTGGCTTTTTCTTCCTGATGAGCACGCTGCGGCAGGACGTGGAACGAATGTATTCGCAGGCCGCGGAGGAGCCATTGGTTGATTTTGCGCATCTCCTTGCTGCCCTGATCGAGCAGGATGTGGAGGCTGGAAAGATCGACCCGGCGCGGTTTCGGGAGTCACTGCAAAATGCTTTCGACCGCGAATTTTCGGCGGAAATTTACCAGCTCAAAAAATCGACGATTCAGACCAACGTCTACGTGACGGATCGCAACGGGATCGTGATTTACGATTCGGAAGCCGGAAAAAGGGAGGGCGAAGATTATTCGCAATTCAACGACGTCTATCTCGTTCACCAGGGGAAATACGGGGTGCGATCCACCCGGACCGATCCGGAGAATTCGGAGTCGACTGTGTTTTTCATCGCCGCTCCGATCTTTCACAACGACCAACTGGTCGGCACGCTGACCGTTTCCCGTCCGGAAAACGCGATGGCTCCGTTCGCGCAGGATTCGAGAGAGAAAATCCTGCGCTGGAGCCTGATTGCCGGTGTGATCGTGGCCGTGCTCGGCGCGATCTGGACTTACGCACTTGTCAGCCCGATCGGTGGTCTGACACGCCATGCCCGCCAGGTCGCTGCTGGTGAACAAACCTCCGTCCCGGAGACCGGCCTCGCTGAAATTCGTTCGCTAAGCCGGGCTCTCGAAAATATGCGACGGGAATTGGAGGGAAAACACTACGTCGAAAATTATGTGCAGGCTCTGACGCACGAACTGAAAAGTCCGCTCGCTGCGATCCGGGGAGCAGCAGAGTTGATCGACGAGAACATGCCGCCGGAAAAGCGGGAACGTTTCCTCGAAAACATTCTTGCCGAGACATCCCGGAGCGAGGATTTGGTGCGCCGGCTTGTACAACTCGCCGCGCTGGAAAGCCAAACGGGGCTGGCGAAACGCGAACGCCTTGATTTCGCGAAGCTGGTTCGGGAGGAAATTGCGGAGTGCAAAAATCGCCTTGGTTCGGCCGGAATCTCGCTGGAAACCTACGGGTTGGACGAAAGGCTCTCAATCGAGGGCGACCCGCTCATGTTGCAGATCGCGGTGCGCAATTTGCTCAGCAACGCGATCGACTTCTCCCCGGAATCCGATTCCTCCATCCGCGTTTCCGTTGCGAAGGACAAGGGAGAAATTTCGCTTCGCATAAGGGACGATGGGCCGGGCATACCCGACTACGCGACAGAGCGGATTTTTGAGCGGTTTTACTCGCTGAAGCACAATGCGCGGGCTGACGGGCGAAAAGGAAGCGGGTTGGGATTGTGTTTCGTGAAAGAGGCCGCTGAACTGCACGGTGGATCGATCGAGGTAAAAAACCGGGGGCCGCAGATTCCGGGGAGCGAGGCCGTGCTGCGACTGCCGGGCTGATTTTCGAACCAATCGGGTTGGTTTGGCGAACAGACCCTGTTGGTTCGTTTCACTCTCCCACTGCGGGCTCTTCAAACTGCAACAGGACTCCCTGGTTGGGATCATCCTCCTGCGCAAGCTTGCGGCGGCGGGTGTTGGCGGCCGGTTTTTCTTTCAATTCATCGGACTGAACTTCGCGGGTCAGCGTCTCGATCGCGGACGGTCCTTCAATTTCGCCGGACCCTTCCGGAGCCGCTTCCAGGTCACGGAATTTGCGGGCGCTGACAAGAACCCGGGTATCGAGACTGCCAATGGCGCTGTTGTAGCTTGCGACGGAATTGCTCAGGTTCTTGCCGAGCTTTGCGAAGTGGCCGGCCATCGTGCTAATCCGGTCGTAGAGTTCTCTTCCGAGCTGGCTGATGACCTGGGCGTTTTCGGCCAGTGTTTCCTGCCGCCAGCCATAGGCCACGGCGCGCAGCAGGGCGATCAGGGTGGTCGGGGTAGCGAGAATGACGCCTTCATTCACGCCCTTTTCGATCAAACCGGGATCCTGGCCGAGGGCTTCAGAGAAAAAGGATTCGCTGGGCAAAAAGAGGACGACGAACTCGGGAGAGGGATCGAACTGGCTCTGATAGCTCTTGCTGGCGAGTTGAGTGATGTGGGTGCGGACCTGGTTGGCGTGGCGGGCAAGGCAGGCATTTTCGGCAGATTCGTCATCGCGCTCGCGCGCCTCGATCGCATCGAGATACGCATCCATCGGCGTCTTGGAATCGACCACGAGCTGCTTTCCGCCGGGAAGTTTCACGACCATGTCGGGCCGGAGGCGCTTGCCTTCGTCGTCCGTGGTGGTTTCCTGAGTGACAAAATCGCAGTGCTCCTGCATGCCGGCCATTTCGACGACGCGCCGAAGCTGCATCTCACCCCATTGGCCGCGCCCGATCGGTTTGCGGAGGGCTTTGACGAGATTGCCGGTTTCCTGCTGGAGGTTACGCTGGGTTTCGCCCAGGGATTTCACCTGCTGCCGCAGTTCGGAATACGCCCCCTCGCGGACTTTTTCGATCTGGCCAATCCGGTTGTCGACTTTCTCGAGGGATTCTTTGACCGGTTTCACCAGTTGGCCAATGGCCTGCTCCTTTTTCTCCAATTCGCCTTTGGCAACGGCATGATGCTTTTCCAGGGTCGATTTGGCGAGATCGAGAAAGGTTTCCTGGCTGGATTTCAGGGCATCGGCTGAGAGCGCTTTGAAGGAATCACTCATCTTGTCCTGCGCCTGTTTCAGCGTGTTGAGCCGTTCTTTCCAAACCGCCTCCTGCTGGCGAAGTTCGCTGTTCAATTCCGCTTCCCGGTGGCGGGCTTCGGATTCCATCTGCTCTTTCGCGGCGGAAAATTCGGCCTCGCGGATTCGCATGGCTGCGAGATGGCGGGAGCGCATCACCAGCCAGGTAATCAGCCAGCCGAGCAGCCCCCCGGCCAGGTAAATGCAAACCCAGACGGTGTGCATCGTTTCCCAGGTAAAAGCGGTGGTGTTTGTGTCAGGACCCATGGCAGGAATGGTGAGAAAGGTAGGAAGAGGCGGGATTGCCGCACAGTTCAGAATCCCGCCTTTGATTTTCGTGTTGTCCCCCGTATCGTAACACGGTTTTCAAAATCGAGAATCAAAAAAGTCAACAAACCTTAAAACTAACAACATACAGACCATTTATCATGGCACACGAACTCCCCAATTTGCCCTACGCCCACGACGCCCTGGAACCGCACATCGACGCGAAAACGATGGAAATTCACCACGGCAAACACCACCAGGCTTACGTCACAAATTTAAACAACGCTCTCGAAGGCCACGCTGATCTACAGGAAAAAGCAGTCTGCGAGTTGGTCATGAACCTGAATGATGTCCCGGAAGACATTCGCGGTGCTGTGCGTAACAACGGCGGCGGACACCTGAACCACTCCGCATTCTGGGAAATGTTGAGCCCCGATGGCGGCGGCGCCCCCTCCGGCGACCTTGCGGACGCGATCAATTCTTCGTTCGGTTCGCTCGACTCGATGAAAGACGAGTTCAAAAAAGCGGCCATGACGCGCTTCGGTTCCGGTTGGGCCTGGGTGATCATCTGCGAAGGCAAACTCGCCATCACCAGCACGCCGAATCAGGACAACCCGATCATGGGTGATGCGGCGGATTGCTGTGGCTGCCCGCCGATCCTTGGTCTCGATGTCTGGGAGCACGCCTACTACCTCAACTACCAGAACCGCCGCCCTGATTACGTGGACGCATTCTGGAACGTAGTGAACTGGGAAAAGGTCGCGGACAACTACGCGGGTTTTAAAGGCTGAGCATTTCTTCAAAAACGAATCAACAGGGTTTGTTCGACGAACCAACCCTGTTCGTTCGAAAAATGCCATTTTTGCCAGGCGGCGATCCGGAAACGGATCGCCGTTTTGCGTTTTCAGGACCAAAAATTCTCAATCAGGCGATAAGTTTTCCGGGAAATTTTAGAGCGCTTGAGACGTCTAAATCCTTGCTGCCCGATCATGAAATTCGGAAACGAAAAGAGCCTGAGGGAGTTGTGAGCAGAGTGCCGGGAGGTCCTTTTTTTGACCCAAAATCGGGAAGCGACACCAAAATCCAAAATTATTTAACTTTTCGAAAAAAAATCTTGTCACAACACTAGATGTGGGGCTATTCTTACCCATAACCACAACATATTGTGGTTTTGCACACGCTCTTCGCCGCTTGTTAACTGCTTATTTCACTACTTATTCACAATTTTGGCCAAAAATCGGCCCTGTTTTCACGAAATACCCAAAACCAAAACTCCGCGTTTCGGAAACGCGCTAACAACTACGACCCCAAGCCCACAATCATGGAAAAGTCATTCAAAATTGGAGAACGCACCTTTGTCCTCGATCAATCGAAAGCCGAGGAAGCTTTTGCCGCGAAAAAAGTCATCAACGGCCGGAAAACGGAGACGTTTAATTTACTGCCGCTCAAATATCAGTGGGCCTACGAACTCTACCGGACGATGAAAAACAATCACTGGGAGCCGGAAGATATCCAGATGCAAAAGGATATCGAGCAGTGGCAGGGAACGGAATTGACGGACTCGGATCGCTGGATCATCCGCATGGGAATCGGTTATTTTTCCGCTGCAGAGGGAATCGTCGGCGACAACATCCTGCACGTCGTCCGCGAACTGGTCACCGCGCCGGAACTGAAACTCGTGCTTGGCCGCCATGCGCATGAAGAGAACATCCATGCGGACAGCCTGCTTTACATGATTTCCAGCCTGGGCATCAACCCGCACGAGTGCGAGGCCATGTTCGAGCAGATCCCGACGATCGTGAAGAAAAACGATTTTGTGACGCGCACCTCGCACGATCTTCGCCGGGACGTCGACCTGACCGACCCGACCAACAAGAAAAAGCTCGCCCGGAACATTTTCGTGTTCGGCCAGTGCATGGAAGGGACCCAGTTTTACGGTCTTTTCGGCATGATTTTGAGCCTCTACCGGCAAAACAAGTTCCCCGGCATCGGCCAGATGTTCCGCTACACCCTGCGCGACGAATCGAACCACATCGAGGTCTTCCGGAACCTGTTCATGGATCTCGTAGGCGAGAACATGGAAATCTGGACGGACGATTTCAAGAACGAGCTCGTGGAAACGATGGAAGAAGCGGTTGCGCTCGAGAAAGAATTCATCAAGGACTGCCTGCCGGTCAGCTCGGTCGGACTGAGCGTCGATGAATTCTGCCAATACATTGATTACATCGCCGACCGCCGGCTTGAGGGCGTCGGATTACGCCAACTGAATCCGGGAGTTCAGAATCCGTTCCCCTGGCTGGCCGAGACGATGGACATCAAGAAAGAAGCCAACTTTTTCGAACAACGCGTCACCGAATACCAGAAGGCTTCGGCCCTCGCCACGGTCGACGACGACGAGCTGTAAGATCTGCCTGAACGAATCAACAGGGTTGGTTTGATGAACGAACCCTGTTGGATCGCTTCGGCCTTTTTTGCCACCTGATCAAAAACGTATCTGCTACCACACACTGATTCTCCCAACCGCAAAGACACATGATTACCCGCGATTTTATTGAACAAGACCTCCAACTCCAGCGCTATGCTGCGACTCCACAGGACCAGAAGCCCCGGTTTAACTGGGCGGACATGGCCGATGAATGCGAATCCGATGAGGCCAACAGCCGTCTGTTTGTCCAGGTCGGTGCCGAAAGAAAAGGATTCAACCCTGCCGAAATTGCCGACACGGTCGGAAACGCGGTGACGGATCTGGCTTTGGCCCGGAACGAGGAAGACATTTTCAATGATTCGAACCGCAAGCTGGTCGCAGGGATTTCCAAGCAGGTCACCAATGAACTGCTCGAAGCGCTGAACCAGGCGGATGGCGAGGAAGCGGTATTTTCGGCTGTGGAGATCGGTGAAATCATCGAGCGGGCACTGGTCCGTCATAACGCACATGACGTTGCGAAAAGCCTGATCATTCGTCGAAAATCCCTGGCTGAACGGAAGCCGGAAATCACGGCGCATCACGGGATGCCCGATCTGGAGGGGACTTCCACCACGGAAAAGCCGCTCTGCAAAGTGATTCGCCGCTGCGGCGAAGTCGTGGCCTGGAATCCCAACAAGATCGAAATCGCGGTTCGCAGTGCGTTTCTTTCGCTGGATAAAGACTCCTCCCCTGCCAAGAAAGTCTCGCAGGCGCTCACCGACACGATCGCCAAGGGCGGCAAGGAATACATCCGGATTGAAGATCTGCAGGACAAGGTTCAGGAGGAATTGATGAAGCAGGGATTCTTCGACGTGGCGGCGGCTTACATTCTATACCGGGATCACCGACGCCAGCAGCGCCTGCAGGAGCTGAGCAAAACCAGCCAGCAGGAGCAGGATGAAAACGCGGGTCAGGACTCGATGATCGTGGTCAACCGCCCGGACGGTTCCAGTGAACTGTGGGACGGTCTCGATCTGAAAAAGCGAATCGATTTCGCGATGACCGGCCTCGATT
>JABDJT010000231.1 GCA_013003335.1 Verrucomicrobiales bacterium
AGAAATTCGGCGAGGGCGCGGGAGAGTTCCGTTTTCCCAACGCCGGTCGGGCCGAGGAAAAGGAACGAGCCGATGGGACGATTCTCGTCCTGCAGTCCAGCCCGGGCGCGTCGCACCGCGTTGGCCACAGCTAGAACGGCACGTTCCTGGCCGATGACGCGATCATGGAGTCGCTCTTCCATTTTCACGAGCTTGCTGCGCTCGCCTTCCTGTAACCTGGATACGGGTATGTGCGTCCACGAGCTCACGACTTCGGCGATGTCTTCCTCGGTGACCTCTTCCTTCAGAAGCCGGGAGGCACCCTGCATGTCGTGCAGGCGGGTCTGGGCTTCCTCAAGCTTTTTCTCCAAGTCCGGCAGCTGGCCATACTGAATTTCACTGGCGCGGCCGAGATTGCCTTCGCGCTGGGCGCGCTCGAGATCGATCTTGGCCTGCTCAATGGCTTCCTGGGCATCGTTGGCTTCGTCGATGACGGCCTTTTCATTCTGCCACTGGGCACGCATGCCGTCAGACTGTTCCTTGATGTCCGCGATTTCTTTCTCGACCTTTTTCAGCCGCTCTTTCGAGGCCGGGTCTTTCTCTTTTTCGAGGGCCTGGCGTTCCATTTCGAGCTGCATGGCCTGCCGTTCCAGTTGGTCGATTTCGGTGGGCAGGCTGTCGAGTTCGATTTTCAGGCGGGAAGCCGATTCATCGATCAAATCGACGGCTTTATCCGGCAAAAACCGGTCGGAAATGTAGCGATCGGAGAGCGTTGCGGCCGCGATGATCGCGCTGTCCTGAATGCGGACGCCGTGGTGCACTTCGTAACGTTCCTTGATGCCGCGCAAAATCGCGATGGTGTCTTCGACGCTCGGTTCTTCGACCATGACAGGCTGGAACCGGCGTTCGAGAGCGGCGTCTTTTTCGATGTATTTTCGATATTCGTCGAGCGTCGTTGCGCCGATGGTGCGGAGTTCGCCCCGGGCGAGCTGCGGTTTCAGCATGTTCGAGGCATCGACCGCGCCTTCGCTGGCACCGGCCCCGACGATGGTGTGGAGTTCATCAATGAACAGGATGATTTCGCCATCCGAGCTGGTGACTTCCTTCAAAAAGGCCTTGAGACGTTCCTCGAACTCGCCGCGGAATTTTGCGCCGGCGATCATGGAACTGATGTCCAGGACGACGAGGCGCTTGTTTTTCAGGGAATCGGGAACGTCACCGGACACGATCCGGCGGGCGAGACCTTCGGCGATGGCGGTTTTCCCGACACCGGGTTCGCCGATGAGGACCGGGTTGTTTTTCGTCCGTCGGGACAGGATTTGCATGACGCGGCGGATTTCCTCATCGCGCCCGATGATGGGATCAATGTCGCCCCGGCGGGCAATCTCCGTCAGGTCCGTGCCGTATTTTTCGAGAGCCTGGTATTTTCCTTCCGGGTCCTGATCGGTGACGCGTTGATTGCCGCGAACCGATTCGATACCGGCTTTCAGCGATTTTTCGTCAATGCCGTGCTGTTGGAGCAGGGATTTCACTTCCGGCGCGGCTTCCTTGACAACGCCGAGGAGGAAGTGCTCCACGCTGAGGTAATCGTCGCCCAGTTTCTTGCGGGCCTTTTCGGCCGCATCGAGAACCGAACGGAGTTCGCCGCTCAGATAGGACTGGCCGGAGCCGCCCCCGGAAACGGAGGGTTTTTTGTCCAAAACAGCGCCGAGCTCGCGCTCGATCGCATCCACGTCAGCACCGATTTTCTGTAAAATAGGGCGGGTGACGCCTTCGGGTTGCTGGAGCAATTCCGCCAGCAAATGGGCGGAACTGAGCTCCGCATGCTGCTTGTCGGAAGCGAGGCCTTGAGCGGCCTGGAGCGCCTCCTGCAGTTTCAAAGTAAACTGGTTGGGGTTCATTTTGTGGGTGTTGGGTTATGTATGAATTGTGGGTTGGTTGGATATGTATGAAAACCCGAAACGATTCAGTTGAACCGGTTGGGTTCGCTGTATAAGACAGTCATTACAACTTTGTGTTCAAAAAAATTCCCGATTTTCGAATACAAAATTGGCCCGATTTGGCCGTTCACCGGAATCCCTGCCGGTTCGAAAATTTGAGATTGAAAGTGAGCCTGTCTCGCTGGAAAAATAGAGTTGCCATTTTACCTGTGCAATTTCTCCTCGTGATGAAAAAGCTGCCTCGTATCCTGATCGTGGATGACAATCCGGACCACTGCTGGATCATCAAACGGATGCTCGACGAAACCGGGCAATTCGAATCCAAATCTGTCTGTGACGCCGAGGAAGCGCTGGCGCTTATGGGCGAATCTGAGCCGGATCTGGTTCTCCTGGATTTGCGGATGTCGGGACGGAGTGGTGGCTGGCTGTATAAAGAGATGCAGAAAGATCGGAAGTTGTCTGACGTTCCGGTGATCGTTTTGTCCTGCCTCGTCGAGCGGCGCGACGGTCAGATTCTCCCCGATACACCCGAGCCGGATGACTTGGTATGCCTGTGGAAACCGGTGGATCCCCACGTCCTGATCGGGGCCGTTCAGGGTGAAATTGTCAAAAAATCGCGGCTGGCGAAAGACTGATTTTCCGGGAAATCGATCGAACAGGATTGGTTTGTTGAACTCGACTTCGAGCCGCGTGCCGTGGGAATTCTGGAAACCGTAAATCGGATTGCACCGAAGGATGGGATTTTGTAGGCTGAAATTCCTATGAAAAAATCCCTACTTTTCGCCCTGGCTGTCGCGGTCGGGATTCCTGCTGCCTCGTTGACCGTAGGATGTGTCTCGACCGGCGAAAAACCGCCGGGCTGGCATGCCGCCCGTTCGGATCATGAAGAATCCGTCGACCGGATTCGCAAGCGCCGGACCGAGCATATGGTCCGCCACCAGCATTGATTACCGCCGCACCGGGTCCCCGGTTCGACATCGTTTTACGAGAGGGAGTTCCACAGAAATGTTTGGGACAATCACTTTGAATTGCATGGTAAATTAGTTAACTTATCCTTGTTATTTAATTTTCCAAAGCATTCATGTCCAACGTGTTCTCCTTCATTTTCCGTTCCCGCCTGATCCTCTTCGCAGCAGGAATTCTCGTCGCAGCCCTGTTCAGCGATCGATTCCAGACCGGCCGGGAACAATCCGTCCCTGAACAGGCTTCCTCTTCTCTTCCGCCTGCCTCCGTAACCCCGGTTCAATCGGGAAGCGCTTTCCTCAACGCAGGGGAACCCGGGCCCGCCCCGATTTCCGCTGTCGACGAGGACGGAAAACTGTCTCTCGCCTTGATCAACCGACTCGAGGAATTGCCCGCCGAGCGGGTGAAAATTTCGGAGGGGGTCGGGTTGGTCGACGATGAAGAGGCCGTTCTCGAAGCCGATCAGCTGCTCGACTTGAAGTGCCGACACTGGCATCCGCTCCTTTGCTCACTGGTTGCCTTGAAAGAAAAATCCAGTCCGGTGGAGGCAGCCTCCCAAGTCGAGGAGATGCTTTCCGCATCCGAGAAACTGGGCCAGGCCGTCGTCGTATCCGAAGGGTTGGATGTCGAAAACCCGGTTTATCCCGCAATGGAAGCCCGGCTGCACGCGACCGAGGCCCTGCTTGCCCGATACGTGTATGAAGTGATGATTTCCCGCCGGACCGAGAAGTGGTGGGCGGAGTGGCGGGATGCGTGGAACCGGGGCGTCAAGCGTGTGCCTCGCGACTTGGTGGGTCAGTGGACCGTAGTGGAAGGGGCTGGAATTCGCTTTGCTCACGCCACTCTCGAGGATCATCGGTGCACGCTGATTTGGCAGGAGATTGCCGGAGGAAAAGTGCAGAAGATCGATTTCGAAGTGCAGCGAGTCGATGAGGGAAAGCTGGCCAGCGGAGCCGGCGATCAGGAGCTGGAATACCGGCTCGATTTTCATTCCGAATTCGATCCCGTGTTGTCCTTCACGGTGCCGGCTCGTGAAGCCAACCGGACAGTCGAGGTCAAGTTGCAACCGGACTGGTGATAAGGCATGGCCACCGCTTGACGGAGCGTCCAATCGAGTTACAATCCCATCCAGATAATTTCGACACCGTGCCCGGTTCGGGTGCGCGCATCCTGAGGTCAGGTGGCTGAGTGGTCGAAAGCGCTTCTTTGCTAAAGAAGTGAACTCGAAAGGGTTCCGTGGGTTCGAATCCCACCCTGACCGCCATTTTTCGCAGAAAAATTGCGTCAGGTTGCGTGGGGATCGAACGCAGTTCGAGCCGAAGACAAGTCGCGAAGCGAGTTGGCAGAGACAGGCGGTCAGCCAATCCCACCCTGACCGCCATTTTTAGATCAGGTTGTCCTCGGAAATATCCGTCCGGGAAGCGATCCCGTGGAGGAGCCTGCCCAGCAAGTCCGGCCCGCTAACGATCCTTTTCGAATTGCTCCCCCAATACAAGATCACCTCTCGATCCAACAGCCGGTCATCGAAAGAATTGGGCTCGACCACGAGTTGTGTCAGGGCCTGATCCAGGGTTGCTTCGGGGTTCTCGATCACGATTGGGATATGGCAAAACTGGTGGGGATTGACTTCCTCTGTCGTCGTGCAGATTTTTCGGAGGAACTCGTCGATATTGAGCACAGATTTGGGCAGGCCCTCTTCGTTGGTCAGGATTGCCCATTTTAATTCAGTTTTTTTCAACTGATTGACCAGGGGGCTTTCCTTCCCGGGGGTAACTGGATCCAGCATTGGCAGACCATTCTCTCCCGTTTGGGTTTCAATGATGGTGTCCGGATGGATGGGGGCGCCTTCGCCTGAAGTTCTCAAATCGTCCAGGCGCAGGAAATTCATGGCTCCACGGCCTTCGGCGTAGCTGATATCCGTATCCCGTTCCCGGATGTGGCGGTCGAGCAGGACCTCAAAATCTTTCTCTGCAAAATACAACGGCCCCTCCTGTCCGATCCACTTGTCCAGAACCCAGGAGCTGGGACGGGCTACCGGGTAGAGGAGGAATTGGTAGACCTTGATAACCGGAGCCAGGAGCGATCCGGCGCGCATTGCGTTTCGTGAAAAGTAAGCCTGCGGGATAATTTCACCGAAAAAGGTGATTCCGACCGTCGAGAACACGAAGGCCAGGACACCGGCCATGACGGAATCGGAAAGCATTGCCAGCAGCACAT
>JABDJT010000236.1 GCA_013003335.1 Verrucomicrobiales bacterium
GCCTCACCGCCACCATTCAACTCGACGTTTTGAAAAAAGGCCACGTCCACGAATTTGATCTCGGTGCCCTGCGTTCGCGGGATGGCGAGGAACTGCTGCATCGCCACGCCTACTACACCGTGAACGAAATTCCGGCTGAGCCAAAATAGGCGAGGGAGTTTTTCCAGTCTTTACAGAAACAGCCTGGGCGGCTCATTTTTGAAGAATGAACCGGCTTTTCTTCGCGTTTTTCTCCTGCCTATTCGGATGTAGCGTCGCCTCCGCGGAAAAGCCAAACGTGCTGTTCATCGCGATCGATGATTTGCGGCCGGAGCTCGGTTGTTACGGAAAACCGGTGAAGTCGCCTCATATCGACAAGCTCGCCGGCGATGGAACTCTGTTCGAGCGCGCCTACATTCAGGTCGCTCTTTGTATGCCGTCGCGGGTCTCGATGCTGACGGGCCGGCGTCCCGACACGACGGGTGTGGTGAACTTCCAGGTTCGGTTTCGCGACGTCCTTCCCGATGTCGTCACGCTGCCGCAGCATTTCAAAAATCACGGCTACCACGCCGCCGGGCTCGGGAAAATTTTTCACAACGACGACAAAGCGTCCTGGAGCGAGCCGCTGTTCAAATCCGGGCGAGTCGAAGACGATTACCACACCGAGTTTGGCCGGAACGTGATGAAGTGGACGAAGGAGGATCACCGGCGGCTGACTTATGTTTGGGATCTGGGCGACGGGATTACGAAAACGAAACGGCCGGGGGGATTGCCGTGGGAAGCCCCGGAAATTCCGGACAACGCCGTGCGCGATGGATTGATTGCAGACGAGGCGGTGAAGCGGCTGGAACAGCTGAAAGACAAACCGTTTTTTCTTGCGGTCGGCTTTCACAAGCCCCACCTGCCGTTCATCGCGCCGAAGCGGTATTTCGATCTCTATGATCGGGAAAAAATCGAACCGGCGCCGAATCCTGATCCACCGGAAGGCGCTCCGAAATACGCGACCTACAATTGGAATGACCTGCGGCATTATTACGGAATACCGGACGTGGGACCGGTGTCCGATGAACAGGCCCGCGATTTGAAATGGGCGTACTATGCCTGTGTGAGTTTTGTTGACGCGCAGGTGGGAAAAGTATTGGCAGAACTGGATCGGTTGAAACTGCGGGAGAAAACGATCGTTGTTTTGTGGGGCGATCACGGCTGGCAGTTGGGTGAGCACGGGATGTGGGACAAGCATTCGAATTACGAAACGTCGACGCGAGTCCCGCTGATCGTCCATGCGCCAGGCATTGATCCGGGACGATCGAAAGCACTGGTCGAAAGCGTTGATTTGTATCCGACCCTCGCCGAGTTGGCTGGCTTACCGATTGATCCGGAGTTGGAAGGCCACAGTTTCATGCCGCTTTTGGAGAAACCGGATCGCCCGTGGAAAACGGCGGCGTTCAGTCAATATCAGCGCGTGATTCCGGGATACGGAAAAATTTCGCGCGGGATGGGTTACTCGATGCGGACGGATCGATACCGGCTCACCGAATGGCGCGTGCCGGGCACGGACTTCGTCGAATACGAATTATATGACCACCAGACTGACCCTCAGGAAGACGTGAACCTCGCGAACCAGGATTCGCACCGGGAGGTGCTGGAGCGGCTGAAAGCCCGGATGAAGCAGGGGTGGAAATTGTTTTCGCCGTGACGAAACGATCCAACAGGGTTGGTTTGATGAACGTACCCTGTTGGTTCGTGGAAAGGGGAAACCTATCGATTTTTAAAAACGAGTCGATCGAGGCCGAATTTACCGGAGCCGAGGGCGCAGAAGACTGCGAGAACAAACAGGTAGAGCAGGGCTTTTTCCTGGTCGGCGAATGTGCCTTTTGCCTCGGACAACGGGCCAAAGGCGTGGGTATACCAGGCGACGAGCATGGTCAGGCCGGCAACGATCGCGGCGGGACGGGTGAACAGGCCGAGGGCGATGAGGATTCCTCCGACGAGTTCGCCGAGGCCAGCCATCCAGGCGAAGGCTCCGGGTGCCGGGATGCCAAGCCCGCTGACCAGACCGACGAATTTCTCGGCGGGCGGGACCTTTCCCAAGCCATGGCCGAGGGCGAGACCGAGTCCGGTGAAAATCCGGAGCGCTGCGTAGCAGGCCTGGGTGCAAATTGCGTCGTAGGGACAGGTGCCGAACAATTTCGATTTCAGATCGCTCATGATGGAGCGATTGAATCACGATCAGCGGGTATCGGCAAGAACGCAGCGGAACCCGTAAATGTTGTCGCGACCCCAGGTCGGCGAAACTGCATTCCGGTAAGAGGAGAGGAGCAGTTGGCGGTCGGATACATTCCAGCCTCCGCCACGGGCCGTGTATAGATCGGAATCGGGTCCGCTGTAGCCATCTTCGACCCATTCCCAAACGTTTCCAGCGAGGTCATAGAGCCCGAAGCTGTTGGCATCGAACTGGCCGGCTGGCGATGTCTTGGGAAACTGGTCGTTGTAGCCGGGGATCACGGGACGGCGCAAAGTCGGGCTGGCGGATTCGTCGGCGAAATTGCCGGAGTTTTCCGGTGGCGGCCAGACGCCTTTTCCCCACGGGAAGACGTCGGGGATCTTGGAATCGCGATTTTCGGGTGTTTCGCGCCCCGGCAAATCTTTCAGCCCGACAAATTCACTCCATTCGAGATCAGTTGGCAGGCGGTATTCGTGATAGGGCTGAATCAATCCCTCGTTCCGTTCTTTCCGGGTCAGCCACCGGCAGAAAGCGCGAGCGTCGTCTGCGTTGACTCCGGCGACGGGATGATCGGCATCCTGCCGGAAGCCGGGAGCGGGGGCTTCGAGGTTGGCGGTATCGGACTCGAGAAATGCTGCGAAATCACTCACACGGGTTTCGAAAACGGAGACCATCAATTCGCCGACCGGCACGAGTTTCATGGCCAGGCTGTTTTTCTCCCACGGCTCGCCAAAAACCACGGAGGCGTCGCGTTCCAGTTCGGCGTTCAATTCGCCGATCCGGTTCGGGGAGATCGTTCCGGATACTGTCGCGGTCTCAAACCCGGGGCGTCCGATTTTGACCTGAATGCGTCCGGCTCGATGGTTTTCGATCATGCGGGGCGTTTGGGCGACGAGTTCGCCATCGAGATATACATCGGCTCCAGCCGGTTCACTTTTCACTAAAATTGAGCCGAAACGGTCATCGACACGGCAGAAAAAGGCGGAGGTTTTGCCCTCGGTTCCGGATCGCTGGGGGGCGTAATACTGTGTTTCATCGAGAAATCCGCGCTTGCGGTCGCGTTCGGTCATCCAATCGCAAAAAGCCCAGAGCGCGTCATCGTCACTGACCTGGACCGCGCCCTCGATCGAAGCGATTGCGACCGGCCGTTTTGATTCATCGAGGAACTGTTCGAAAGGCTCAACTTCGATTTCATTCTCCGAAAAGAACAGGCCACCTTCCGATTTGAAGGTGATGCCGAGGCTGTTTTCCCAGTTGCTGCCCGGCTTCGGGCGTCGATCCGGCAGCATTTCGAGCGGCACGGGTCTGTTTCGACCTGCTTTCAATTTCCGGGAAACATCCAAATCGTGGTAGCCTTCGGCCTTCAGAACGAGTTTGACCTGGCCCGGTTCAAATTGGAGCGGGCCGGTTGGTGTGCGACCGATTTGCCGGCCTTCATGCCAGACTGTGGCGCCTTCCGGACGGCTGATGAGCTTGAATTCCGCCATCGGTTTAGGAGGCGGCGGAAGGTTCGGCCCGGCGGTCCCTTTTGCGGATTTCGCACCGCCGTTTTTGTCGGAATTCTTGGGCTGATCGGGCATCGAATCTGCGTCGGAAATCACAACATTTTCGCCATGATCACCGGTAAAGGGCCTGATACTGGCCCCGGGATTGCTCAGGCTGTTTCCGGAAAAATCGAAGGGATCAAAAACACCGTTGGCCGACGATCCGTTGTTGGAAGCGACCGAAGTATCCGGATTTTCACCTTTTGCGCCGTTGTCCGGCGGAGGGGTGCCGACTGACGGCTCTTCCCCGTTCGAACTGGGGTTGGCGTTGTCCGGGTTGAAAGGGGGATCGGAACCCGTGCCGTTCGTGGCCGAATTTCCTGCGAGAGTTCCGATGTTGGGATCATTGTCCCCGGGATTCGCGTCCGGCCGAAACTGGTCAACTGCAAAATAGATTCCGGCAGCGAACAGCCCGAGCAAAATCACAGCAGCAGCAGCCATTTTTCCAATTCCCGAATGGCTGGTCTCCTCCTCTGCAATCACACGCTGGAGCGCAGCGGCGAAGCCCTGGCCGGTCTCGAATCGTTTGCGTGGATCCGGTGCGCCGGCGCGGCAGATTACAGAATTCAGCCGGCGCCACTCGTCACGGTTCATGGTCGGCGGCAGTTCGAGGTTGGTTGGCAGTTCGGGGAATTCGAGCCGGTCCTTGCCAGTGGCCATTTCGTACAACACCATGGCCAGCGAATACAGATCTGCGGAGCTGGTGCCCGGGCCCTCCGGCGGCACGTATCCTTCCGTTCCGACAAACGTGCGTTGTCCCGTCCGTGCGACAAGACCGACATCCGCCAGCTGCGGCATTCCTTTTACGAAAATGATATTCGAAGGCTTCACGTCGCGGTGTGTCAGCCGCGCCTGGTGGAGGTGCCCCAATGCCCCGGCCAGCAGCGCGCCGACACGAACGCAGTCATCAATTGTGTTTTGCGGGCGTCGTTTCAACTCCTCTGCGAGCGTGTGCGGCCGGTAGTTTTCGATGTCGATGTCCGGCCCCGTCTCGCAATCATCGGCCAGTTCCATGACGTAGTAGTAAAAACCTTCCTCGTCATTGCGGCCCACATGGAAAACATCCACCAGCCCAATGTGATCGCGCGAGACTTCCTCGTAGCGCTTGATCCCCTCGAATTCGCGCTCGAAGGTTTTATCCCGCTCAAAGTCCTCCCGGCGCACGACTTTCACCGCCCGCAATACACCGGTGACCGAGCGACCGAGAAATACCTCGCCGTATGATCCTCCACCGATCCGGCCAAGAATCTCAAATTCAGGGATATCCGGTTTGACCTGTCCTGCCTCGATAACGGTTATGACTTTAGATGATAACACCTGAACTTGCCACAACGGGTTTTCGGGAGGCAGAATCCCATCATGAACGCCGAAATATCCGAAGGGTTGTCAGTCGAAGAAGCCCAGTCGCTGAATCAGAACCTGGAATCCTTCAATCATTCCATCACCCAAAGGGATGAAAGTCCGCTTCGGTTAGCCGCACGCGATCCAAAGTCCGGTGATATGGTCGGCGGATTGAATGGGATTGCCGGAATGGATTGGCTGTACGTTCACGTGCTTTGGGTGGACGAGGAACATCGCAAAACGGGGATTGGATCCGAATTGATGCACGAAGCCGAATCTCTTGCGAAAGATCGGGGCTGTAAATCGTCCTGCCTGACCACATTCAGCTTCCAGGCGCTCGAGTTTTATCTCGCGCTGGGTTACGAAGTGTTCGGCGAATTGAAAGATTATCCCGAGGGACACGATTTGTATTTTTTGAAGAAGGTGTTGTGAGTCCGCGGATAAATCACGAATTGACAGGGTAGGCTCAACGAATCAACCCTGTTGGATCGAAAATGACCACTCCACTGCCGGATTGAAAGGCAAGCTGTTCGCCGTGTTTCTCGCAATGTTCGGCGCACAGGCGATCGGGAGTGTTTACAACATCACCTACAACCTGGTCCACATCGGGCCGCTGTTAACTGAGCCGCAGAAGCTGGCTTTTGAAAAAACGATCCAGCTCTACAATTTCACGGCGTATCCATTTTTCGTAGCAATCTGGGGGTGGGTGGTGTTTTCCCTCGCGGGTGCCAAACAATCGCTTCGAAGACGGGCCATCAACTTGCCGTGGTGGGCGACGGCGATTGGGGCGGCGGGCTGGCTGTTTTGCCTGCCGGCGTTGTTCTGGCAGATCAGCGCGACGGGCGACCCGGTCAGTGCAGACGTGAAATTTCACCTCCCGGTCTCGGTTTTGACGGCGATGGCAATCGCGCTCTCGCTAGGCTATCTCTCGATTGACTGGTTGCGGCACCGGCTGATTTTTCCGTATTTTTTCGACGAGGAATTCAGTCCGGGGCGCGTAAAAGGCGGACTTGGACTGTCGGTGACGGGACGCGGAGTTTTGTGGATTATTTCGGCGAGTCTGTGCCCGATCATTGCACTGTTGCTACTGCTGATCTCGCCTTCGGAAGACTCGAAAAATCTCTGGTTTGCCGTCGGCGTGGCAAGCGCGGGCGTGTTCTTCGCTATCGCGGGAACCTTGCTGCTGCGGACGCTGGTGGCCGATCCGGTGACGGAATTGCGCGCAGCGGCGCAAGCTGTCGGGAAAGGAGATTTGAACGTGCAGGTGGAAAATTTGAGGGCGGACGAATTCGGGATTCTGGCCGATGAATTCAACACGATGGTTGCCGGTCTGCGCGAGAAGGAGGAGATCCGCACGAAATTCGGCATGCACGTCGGGGAGGCCATCGCGAACGAATTGCTGAAAAATGAGGCCGAGCTGGCCGGGGTGGAGAGAACCGTTTCCGTGCTGTTTTCTGATATCCGGAGTTTCACGACCCGCTGTGAAAATCTCAAGCCGAAGCAGGCCGTGCAGTTTTTGAACGTGTATCACGAAACGATGACGCGGGTGATCAACGAGCACCACGGAATCGTGAATCAGCTCGTTGGCGACGGATTGATGTCGATTTTCGGGGCCACGGGGAAGGACCCGGATTTCGCAAAACACGCCGTGGAGGCGGGGCGCGCAATGTTGCAGGAATTGGATGTGCTGAACCCGCGACTTGAGGAACTGGGCTTTGAGCCAGTCCAGATCGGCGTCGGGGTGAACACCGGGCAGACCGTCGTCGGTACGATCGGATCGCCAGGCCGAATGGAATACACAGCCATCGGCGACACGGTGAACACCGCTGCCCGGATCGAGGGGATGACGAAAGATTTGCAGCAACCGCTGCTGATTTCTGAAACAACCTGGAACGCGTTGGCGGAACCGAAGCCGGCGGGCGAAAAGCTTCCCCCGCAGCCGGTGCGGGGTCGGGCAGGAGAGATCCAGCTTTACTCGATCGAATTCTAAGGCTTCTTGAATTTGATGCGTTTTTTGTCCGCTGTTTTTGTTTTCGCCCTTGCCGGGGCAAGTTGCTCGAATCAGCTTGGGCAGTATGAGGACTTTCTGGTTGGGGAGCCGGCGGCGACAACGTCGAAGAATCCGGGGAAGGTTTCGATTTCGTATTTCGGTACGAACAGCTATCTCATCGAGCACGGTTCGACGGCGATTGCGGTGGACCCTTATTTTTCGCGGACCAATTTGCGGACAGTTGCGCTAAACGGACCGATGTCACCGGACGTTGAGGAAATCGAAGCGGCCCTGAAAAAGGCGGCGTTTCCAGCGTCGATTGACGTTTGGCTGGTGACGCATTCCCATTTTGATCACCTGCTGGATATCCCGGAATTGCAGAAGCGGTTTGGCGGGAAAATCATCACCTCGGAAACGGGAAAACATATCGCCGAGGCGGTGGGAACGAGACCGAGGAACGTGATTGCGAGCGGACCGGGCGGGAAATTCCGGTTCGGAACGGCGGCGGTGACAGTTTTGGATGCAGGGCACGACCGGCTTTTCGGTCGCGTGCCGTATCTTGGTGTGATTTCTGAGCCGTTGGAGAACCCGCCTTCGCGGGCGAAGGATTGGAAACTGGGCCAGCCGTTGGCGTATCTGATCGAGATCGGCGGGAAGCGAATTTACATTGAGTCAGGCGGGATTCGCGGAAAGCTGCCGGATTCAAAGGCGAGCGGTGTCGACCTGGCGATCATGGGTGTGGCTGTGTGGGACAGCCAGGCGCGGTATCCGGAAGCAGCGGCTTCGCTGGATGCGGATTTCATCCTGCCAAGCCATCAGGATGATTTTTTCAAATCGTTGGAGCGGGGTTTTCATTTTGCACCGACCTCGAACTTTCCAAAAGTGCTGGCCGGCCATCGGGAAGCAGGAATCGAATCCGAGTTGATTTTGATGGATTTTTTCACGCGCTGGGAGCTGCCGTGATCGTGTCAGGCGAGTAAGAAAAACGGTCTCGCTAGGAGTGGAAAAGCGTAAGTTGTAGTGAGGACGTTTTCGATCTAACAGGGTTGATTTAGAGAACAGACCCTGTTGATTCGTTTTTCCACCATGAAGGTATTCTCCCGATTTTTTATACAGATCCCGTCGCTTGGCGCGATATCGGTTTTGCTGGCCGGTTGCGGCCAGTCGAACGAGCCCTATGTGATCGAAGAAGTGCGGGAAATTGATCCGAACGAGCGAATTAAGATTGCAGCCACGAGCGCGGAACGGTTT
>JABDJT010000286.1 GCA_013003335.1 Verrucomicrobiales bacterium
GAGCCATGCCGATGAACGCAATATTTGCGCCTTTCAATTTTCCCTGAATGCGGCACGCAGCCTTCGCCCGCACGAGCAGTTTTCCCGGTTCCTTTTGCAGACCTTCCCGGTCTTCATCCGGTTTCCGCCGGATAAATTCCACCGTGTCCTCCTTTTTCAGGGTGAATCCCGGAACGGTGATCTGCCCGACATCCGGTTCCACGAAAACCATGATCGTCCGGGTGGCTTCATCGACGCGAACGCTGGCCATTCCTTCACTGTTGCCGTCTGTTTTCCATTCCCGGGGGGTCTTCCCGGTCAGCTCAATCGCCTTTTCGAGGCCCGGTTGAGCAGATAAATGAGCCGCGGCGCACAGAAACATCAGTAGTGCCGGAAAAACGCGTGGCAGGAATTTCATCGGTCCTACCTGTAACGCCTCGGGCCGGTTTTGGATAGCTGGAAATCAGTCGCGGATATGGCCGAGCTGCGAATAGCTCAACCGGTGCTGAGGATGACGCTGCAGCATGCTTGCCGGAATCGGTGGTACGTCGCGGGCCGGACTCGACTTGTCACGTTTCAGGATTTCCTCTGCAGCAGCAGCTTTCAGTTCCATCCAGCGGGAGTTCGATTCCAGGTCCGGCGCGCCCCGAACGTGGCGCAGAAAGCTTAACCATTCGATTCCGGCCCGTTCCACATCGCCAGGACCAAAATCAAAATCGAACTTCTTCGCCTTCGAAAACATCGCGGCTGCGCGACCTTCCATCAT
Organism: Verrucomicrobiales bacterium; assembly: GCA_013003335.1. Taxonomy (GTDB): domain Bacteria; phylum Verrucomicrobiota; class Verrucomicrobiia; order Verrucomicrobiales; family DEV007; genus JABDJT01. The sequence goes on from JABDJT010000286.1 coordinate 746, forward strand.
CGCCTGGACGGCTTCGGCGGCACCCTCCCCATATCCAACCGGAAGACCGAGCCGCAAATACCCTTCGAAGTCCACCGGACCATACGTTTGGCGGCAGATGGCTGCGAGCCGTTCACTGCTGCCGCTGTCCGGCAGGTCGTCCATTTCAAACCGGTGACCTGCACGGAGGTTTGCCAGGTGCCAAATCAGTTCGTCGATTGGATAGGTCGAATCCTCCAGCGCTGCAGCTACTGCGAGACCCTCGCCGTGCTGAAAAAAGCTGAAAATTACTCCACGGATCGTTGGGCGTCCCGATTCGTCGATCAGGCCGAGCTTTCGCCAGGCCTGTGCAGGCGAACCGGCCACGGGCGAAAACTCGCGGCCGCTTTCATCCGTATAGTGAGTTTCAGTCTTGACCTCAACAGACCGGATTTCCGGTTCGTGCAAAAACACGCCGAGGCTGTCGGGACGAACCAACAGGGTCTGTTCGGCGAACGAACCCTGTACACTCAAGGTTGGCCCCCGCTGCACGAATCCTTCGACCTTCGCCCCACTCAGCTTTTCGGCGATCGCATCCGGAATCAGCGTCTCAATTTCCTCCCGGGAAAATTCGCCATCGGTCTTGTGAAAATCGGACAGCTTACGGGTCTGTTTGGTGAGCCGGAAGACACCACCGCCCTTCTCGATTTCGGTCGCGACCGCCATTTCCAAACCGTATCGGCGCTGCGCATCTTCCCCGGAATCCAACCGGCAAAGCCGGGCGCTTTTCGGGAGCCGCGACCCGATAAACCGGCTGCTCGATTCGGCCGGTATGGATCGATTCTTTTCAAAAACCAGGGCCTCGCGCAGCGGCACCTCCGTCTCCGTTTGCTCGATCGGCTCCCAATCCCCTGCGGAGTTTCGCAATTCTTTGCGCGTTGGCACCAGGCCGAACAATGTTTCCTCTTTCTCCGGCTCAGCCATTTCTCTTGGATTCAGTCCGAGATAAATTTTCTGCTTCGAAAACAAGCGGCCGATGACTTCCCTCGCTGCTTCAAACGGTGAATCCGTTTCCCCGGCAAATTGCATCTTCCGCATCAGGGTCGGCCAGTCGATTTCGTTTGAGCGATGCAACTCCAGCGCTCTCGCATCAGACAGCCGGGGACTGTTGTCCCCGAAAATCACGTAACCGACTTCATCCATCCCGCGACGGCCGGCCCGCCCAAACATCTGCAGCAATTCATCCGGGCTGACGTCTTTTTGAAACGGTCCGTCCTGGTAAAGCGTGTCCGTCACGAAAACCGAGCGCACTGAAAAATTGATTCCGGCTGCCAGTCCCATCGTCGCGACAATCACCCGGAGTTGACCCGCTTTGGCGAGGGGTTCGACAATCGCGGCCCGTTCTCCGAACGTCAGGCCGCTGTGATGCCACGCCACTCGCTTGCGAAGCAGCTTTTTCAAACCCGTTCCGCAGATTTGGTTCAACTTCGAATCGGAAAATGCAATCGGATCATCATCCGGCAACGCTTCCGCGATTTTTCGCGCGATTTTTTCGGCGGCGCGGCGTTGCGGGGCAAAAACCAGGACCGGCCCGAGATTCGACAGCAAGGCGCCGAGGGCGACCCGCTGCCAGAAATTCTTCACCTTCTTCGGCGCTCGATTGGGCAACGCCTGCACGGGAATATCTTCCTGCGGGACGGGCCGTTCCTGAGTCCGAATCACCGACACATCCCGCCCGAGCCGTTCCAGCCAGTCTCCGACTTTTTGGGGGTTCGCAACACTGCCGCTCAGGAGCAAAAGCTGCGTGTCCGGGGGTGCCAGCGAAACGGCCAGTTCGTAATTCAGTCCGCGCCGCGCATCGCCGATCATCTGGTATTCGTCAATCACCAGCAACCTCGGCCCGTCTCCGCGGAGCAGGCGTTCCCTTTGCGTTTCAAGCGTCGCGACCAAAACCGGTGCGTCGAGATCCTCCGCCAAATCGCCCGTTGCGATCCCCGTTTTCCAGCCGGCATTTTTCCACTCCCGCCATTTGTCATTCGCCAGTGCCCGCGTTGGTACGGTGTAGACTGCCTGCTCGTTGCCGTGCAAAAACTTCCCCGCCCGAATCAAGCTCTCAAAAATGAACGTTTTTCCCGCCCCGGTTGGCGCGTCGACAATCACATCCCGCCGTTCGCCCAGGGCCCGAATGGCATCCTGCTGCCACAAATCCGGCACGGCCAGGTGGATCTGCAATCCGGCCGGCTCAGGCGACGAACCGGCGTTTTCAAAGGCGTTTGCAAGAGAGGAGTCCATGCAGGAAACAGGTTACGAATCAACAGGGTTGTTCGACGAATTAATGACCTACACTACGTTCTGAATCTATTGGTTCGATCCGATTTTTCCTCCGTAGTCGGGAGTCCACGAATGCGCTGTGAAATTCGATTCCCAAACTGGCGGAATTGGTGTGACTTGGACAAACCACACGATTCGTTGGATTTATGGACGTGACCCAGACCCACACCGTTCACGATCTCAAGCACGAGAGCCCGCTCATTTCGTGCCGGTTTGATCCGTCAGGAACATTCGTGTTTGCCGGAGCGCAGGATTTCGCGGTGTGGCGGTGGAATGTGGAATCGGGGGAAAAAACGAAACTGTTCACCGACAGCTGGGTTCGTGGTTTGACGTTTTCGAAGGATGGCAAAACGATCATTACCGGAGGAACAGACGGGCGGCTGATCTGGTTCCCGGTCGCGGATGCGGCAGCGGAAGGAGAATTGAAACCGCAGCGGGAAATCGAGGCGCACGACGGCTGGATTCGCGCAGTAGCGACGAGCCCCGATGGAAAATGGATTGCCTCGGCGGGGAATGATTTGAAAGTGAAGATCTGGAATGCGGCGGACGGAAAAGCGGTTCGCGAGCTGCCGGGCCACGAGTCGCACATCTACAACCTCGCCTTTCATCCTGATGGAAAACATCTCGTTTCGGGCGATCTGAAAACGAACATGATCGTTTGGGAGGTCGCTACCGGGAAACAGGTCCGCACCTGGAATTCCGAGAACCTCTTAAACTATGACAAGAAGTTCCGGGCCTTCATCGGCGGTTATCGGGGCATCGCGTTTAACAAGGACGGGACCCAGCTCGCTGGCAGTGGGATCACGAATGTATCGAACGCCTTTGCTGGAATTGGGAATCCCTCAGTCGTGATTTTCGATTGGAAAAAGGGCGCGCCACCATTGACCGAGCATCTTTCTAAAGGCGCGTTGCGCGGCGTCGTCTGGGGTGTGGCACTCCACCCCGAGGGAACCGTAATTGGTGCCGTCGGCGGCCCCGCTGGTTATCTTTTATTCTGGAAACCCGGCGAAGCCGAGGATTTTCACCGCATCAAACTGCCCGACACCGCCCGCGATCTCAGCCTCGCTCCCGATGGGCTTCAACTCGCTACGGCCCATTTCAAAGGGAATGTGTTGATCCACAAAATGGACAAGAAGGTGGAGGAGAAAAAGGAGACGGCGTGAGCATTGACGGTTTAATCCTCAATTAATTGATCGGAATTTGCTTATTCAAAGATTTGTATACGAGCGTCGGTCCTGCCGGGTTTGAGGGGCGCCAAAAATGAACGGCCCGTTGACCTCGTGTGAAAGGACGCGAAATCGCAATCGGTTTCGAAATGAACACGTCGCACAAGCGAAGACTATGAATTGTTTAGGGGGCCGAGTTTGATCCACCTGCTGCATTCTGTCCGGGTCTCATTACCCCGAAGACCTTAGCAAATGCGGCCGGTGTTCCCCCTCCGTTGATTTGGGCTTTAAATCGGAAGGATCCACTCGCTTTTACTGTTCCCGATCGAATAATCATATCGTCGCGGCCACTGTGACTCAAAACAACTTTTGACCCGATAACCGCCTGAACAACCATTGTCTCCCGATCCGTTTCTGCCTTCACTTTCCATTTGGCGTTTGAATCATCAACGCGGTCCACTTCTATTGTTATACTTGTCATCTCTCCCTTTCATTTATGGTGACATTTCCGGTCTCTATTTTTTTCATTGCTTCAATCCGAGTGACAGATCCTTTTTTTGCCCAACCGTCCTGTTACGAAAAGCGTGAGAGAATCTCAGCCTGACATTGGCAGATTCAACGCAGCACAGGATCGGCCCTGATTCAGGGTGTTGGTCGTCCAGGATGTGCCTCCATGGCTGCAGACCCATCCCGCGGCATTAAGATAGGGAATCCCCTGTGTAGACGGGATCTCGGAGTATCCCCTGTCCATGAGGATTGAGAGACCATTGGCAGCTTCTGTATCGGCGGCGATGTGCCACTGACCGCGATTGTTCCTTCCGGCAGTACAACTGTTTTCATTCATGGTGAATTTATTTTAGAACACAGCTGAATCTATTCCTCGCAATCTTTGCGAGAGATCCTGCATCGATTGGCTTCGGTTTTGAGAATCTTGCCATCACCAATCGTAATTCGGTATTTCGCCGCACTTAGAGCTCACATCTTGTTGCAGCATGAACGGGAAACCACCATGATGACGGTTGTTAGTTAAAATCATCGGCGGGATGCCGATATCACCTTCTGTTGTTTTGAAAAAAAGAGGTCGCGGCCGTTCGTGCTAACCG
>JABDJT010000294.1 GCA_013003335.1 Verrucomicrobiales bacterium
TACGTCGGCCGGTTCGATTCGAAGTTTACGAAGATCGAAGCCTGGGAACGCGTCACGAGCAATTCGAGGACGGAGTTGCTGGGCGATTTGTGGGTGGAAGGCGGGTATTGAAAAATCCCCCTTTCATTCTCCCGCCTCCCGCCTTTACTGCGGGAGACGATCATGGGAAAAATTCGCCTGCTCCCCGATGCGCTCGCCAGCCAGGTCGCGGCGGGGGAAGTCGTGGAACGCCCCGCCTCGGTCGTCAAGGAACTGGTCGAAAACTCGATCGATGCGGGAGCGAAAAATATTGAGATCCTCGTCCAGCGCGGCGGCATCGCGCTGATCCGCATCACCGATGACGGCCACGGGATGAATCGCGACGACGCCCTGATGTGTCTCGAACGCCACGCCACGTCGAAGATCCGCACCAAGGACGATCTCGAGGCAATCAGTACGCTCGGCTTTCGCGGCGAAGCGCTCCCGAGTATCGCGTCCGTCTCGAAATTCCGGCTCACCACCCGCGAACCGGAAGCCCTTTCCGGCACGGAAATCGTCGTGAACGGCGGGAAAATTGCGTCGGTCAAAGACTGCGGCGAACCGCCCGGCACGCAGATTGAGGTGCGGTCGCTCTTTTTCAACATCCCGGCCCGCCGGAAATTTCTGCGAACGGAAAACACCGAATTCTCCCACCTCGAACAGGTCGTCCGCACCCAGGCCATCGCCCACCCGGAAATCCGCTTCGCTCTTGTCCGGAACGAGCGAATCGTGTTCCAACTCCCCGCCACCACCGACATCCGCGAGCGCATCGCCGGACTGGCCGGGCACGACCTGGCTTCGCGCTTGCTGGAAATCAAGAAGCAGACCCACCACGGAGTGACCGTTTCCGGATACATTGGCCCGCCCGGCATGGGGCAAAGCGACCGCCGCAAGCAGCTCATTTTCCTGAACGGCCGACCCGTCGAAGCCGCCATGCTCAGCTACGCGTTGCGCGAGGGCTATCACACCGCGCTGATGAAAGGTCAGTATCCGGTCACGTTTTTGTTTCTCGAAACTGATCCGTCTGCCGTCGATGTGAACGTCCATCCCGCCAAGCGCGAGGTCCGGTTTCACGATGGAAATTCCGTCCGCGACGCCGTGATTGCTGCCATCCAGGAAACCCTCACCGGCGCAATGAAACGCCCCGTCGCCGGCGTCGGTTTGACCGGGATGGAAAAGCCGGAGGCACCCCTTCCTGCCGATGCAAAACAGGCCGACCTGATCGCACCGGCCGAAGCCCATTCGCTGCGCAATGACTGGTCCGGATTTTCCCCGCAACGAACCGACCCGGTTGGTTCGACAAACCAACCCTCTTCGATCGAAACGGCCGAACGAACCAACCCGGTTGATTCGGAGAACGAACCCTCTTCGTTCGAAACGGAGCAACCGCCCATGCGGGCGGAGGATTACCGCTTGATGGGTGTCCTCGGAAAACTCTACGTGCTGCTCGAACACAACGAGGGCCTCGTCTTGATGGATCAGCATGCCGCTCACGAGCGGGTTTTGTTCGAGGAAATGCGGCGTCGAATGGAATCCGAAGGCGTGCCGTCGCAGGGACTGCTCACGCCCCTGATGGTCGAGCTCGCGCCGAAGGATTTCGATCTCGTTTCGCAGAATGTAGAAACGCTCGGCAAGCTCGGCATCGCGGCTGAACCGTTCGGCGGCAACACCCTGAAGATCGATTCGCTGCCGACGTTTTTGAAAAGCGATGACCCGGAGGCGTTTTTGCAGGATGTCATCGACGAAATCCGAAACGACAGCGACCGGATGTCGAAGATGCGACTCGGCGAGGACATGGTGGCGACGACGGTCTGCCGGCATGCCGTGAAAGCGAACGATCCGCTCCATGATGCCGAGTTGGTCAAGCTGCTCGCCGATTTGCTGGAGTGTGAAATGCCCTACTGCTGCCCGCACGGAAGGCCTACGTTAATCCAGATTTCCTACGGCGAATTGGACAAGAAGTTTGGAAGGAAGGTCTAAGGGAAGGCCGGACTTCCCTTTTTCTGCGCTCCTCAGTCAGTACGTCCAGGGTCTGCCGCAGGCTGCCGGCAGCAACCCTTTGAATTCAAGGTTAAAGTTGTGATCGTAATGATGGTTTTGACTCGTCGCGGGTAGCCTGTTGGTAGCACCCGCTTGTTCTGCTCGTTCGGTGTTCCCAGCGGGGATCGCCGGAATCTACACACATCTGGAGCGTCGCAAGCCGTCGATCAAGTCCTCCAGGCAGGCGTCCGGGGCGAGGATTTCGGTGAAGCCAAGCTGTTCTCGGATTTTCGTGCTGTCGACCACGACATCGTTGGGCATCTCACCGAAGACTGCCCAGGCGTCCTGGAGATCCTCATCCGCATCTCTCCATTCGATCACGGTCCCCATGGCTGACGCGATGAGGTCCGCGCGCTCCTTCATCGTTGGAGTCCCGGCTTCGCCCACATTGAAGAGATGAAAGCCCGAAAGCCGAGCCTCGCAGCCAAGCGCAATCGCGTGGGCGACATTGGCGACATGGCTGTGGGTCCAGCGGAACTTCCCACCGTCCCGAATCGGCAGGTTGCGCACTCCGCGGTCGAGCGCGTCGACGATCACCCCGAACCGTCGCTGCGGATCCCGTGATCCATAGGTCGCAGGCAGCCGCAAGACAACGGTGGCACGAAGATCGGAAGCTTCACGAAGCTCCGCTTCGACATCTTTTTTGTCGTAAGCATCTCCCCCGGCATGTTCAGAAATACCCTTGAAGGGATAAGGGACGGTGAGCGGGCTGTTCTCTGTCACGAGCGGCTCGGGCTCCGGTCCGTCGTGACCGTTCAGGCGGCCAAACTGGGCATAGACATCCTGGCTGGAGAGCACGACCACCGGAACGTCAAGTTCGCGAGACGCATCGATCATGTTCCGTGCGTCCTGTGCGGTCATGGCAAGGGTGTCGACGATTGCGTCGGGAGCAGAGGCGTGGAGAGCGGCACGGAGAGCATCGGTCTGAGTCCGCTCCGCCAGCAGTGATTCGACGCCGTCAATCTCCGCTGGATGTTCGCCGCGATGAATGACCGTGACTTTGTGGCCACGTTCGACAGCCGCTTGAGCCGCAGCGTGGCCAATGAAGACTGTGCCGCCGATAAACGAAATTCTCATTCCTTCAAGGTGTGGCGCAAATCATCATTCCTTGGCAGAACGTCCGAAGATAGGCAGCGTCACCGGGGAGCGCCACTCCGAATCTGGGTTGAGGTTTGAATATTCACGACGCTTTCGACTCGAGGCGGGTGAGGCTTGCCTACTCTGACT
>JABDJT010000296.1 GCA_013003335.1 Verrucomicrobiales bacterium
AATCGAGATCGCGGGTTCGGACAAGGCTTTCAAAAAAGTCCCTTTGGCTCAAAACGAATCAACAGGGTTGGTTCTCCGAACAGACCCTGTTGATTCGAAAATCGAGGCGATTCGGTTCGCCTGGGAAAATGATCCGGAGGCGGCCATTGTTTGCGCGGAGTCGGGTATTCCGGTCGCGCCGTTTCGGACGGACAACTGGCCGTTGGTCGCACCGGCGAAGCCACCGGAAGAGGAAGAGATCACGGGCGTGGGCACCGGTTTTGAAAATGTGAAGGCAGGGGAAATCTCCGGTGAACTGGAATCGGACGGGCTGACTTTTTCGGCGAAGCCGGGGAATGCGAAAATTTCGGACACGCATCCGTGGATAGGGAAACATGGGCTGCATCTGCTCGGTGGCGAAAATCGCGAGCTGACGATTCGATTTCCGGAGCCGGTGAAAGCCGGAAAAGTGATCGCGTTTCAGGCGGAACGCTGGACGAGCCGGTCGCCGTTCGAGTTTCGGATTTTTGCGCGAAGCGGAGTATCTGAAAAGTGGGCGGAGATTTTTGACGGGGCAGGGAAAGTCGTGGTTGGCCGAAAATTTTTATCTTCGATCGTGATTCCGGTGAAGGCGGATTTCTCGGAACTGAAACTGGTGGCCACGACTCCGAGAGGAAGCGGCGTCTTGATCGATCACTTCCGGATTCTCGACAAGGTTCCGCCCGGGCTGACCGCAAAAGAGCCGGAACATCGGATCAAAGTTCGTGCGCTGGGGCAGGACGGCGTGAATTCGACGCGGATTCCGGGGCTGGCGACGACGAACGCGGGGACGCTAATCGCCGTTTATGACAACCGGAATCGGGGGCGGGGAGATTTGCCGGGCGATATCGATGTGGGCATGAGCCGCAGTATGGACGGCGGCACGACGTGGGAGCCGATGCGGGTGATCATGGACATGGGCGACGATCCGAAGTGGAGTTATGACGGGATCGGCGACCCGGCGGTATTGGTCGATCGGGTGACGGGAACAATTTGGGTCGCGGCGACGTGGAGTCACGGCGAGCGTTCGTGGCATGGTTCGGGACCGGGGATGGAGCCGGAAGAGACGGGACAGTTCATGCTCGTAAAGAGCGACGATGACGGAAGAACGTGGAGTGAGCCAATTAACATCACGAAGCAGATCAAGGACCCGAAATGGCGATTCGTGCTGGCCGGGCCGGGGAAAGGGATCACAATGAAGGACGGCACGCTCGTTTTTCCGGCGCAATTTCGCGGGGCGAACGAGGAACCCGTGAACGGGAAACCGTTCTCGACGCTGATCTATTCAAAGGATCGGGGCAAGACCTGGAAAATCGGGACGGGCGTGAAAATCGACACGACAGAGGCGCAGCTCGTCGAACTTGGTGATAGTTCAATTATGATCAATTGCCGCGACAATCGGAGTGGAAGCCGTTCGGTTTACACGACGAAAGATCTCGGGAAAACTTGGGAGGTGCACCCGACTTCGCGCAGTGCTCTGCCCGAGCCGGTTTGCATGGCGAGCCTCATTCGTGTGGAGACCAAAAAGCACGGGCCGTTGTTGTTTTTTTCAAACCCGAATCAGCCACGCGGCCGCGCGCGGATGACGATCAAGGTCAGCAACGACGAAGGGATGACGTGGCCGGAGAAGTGGCACAACCTTGTTGATCCCGGGCCGTCGGCTTATTCGTGCCTGACAGCGATCGGTAATGAAAAGATTGGCCTGCTTTACGAAACGCCGGGCGAGCTGATTTTCGTCCGGTATCGGATCGAGGACTTGATCGATTCAACGCCGGATTAGAGGAACCACATGATTGCCTTGATGAGGGCTGCGATAACACCGACAGCGCCGGCGAGAACGGCCAGGGTGCTCGCGATACCGCCACGGCGGGACGGGGAGAGTGCGATGACCATCCCGATGATTCCCGACACGATTGCGATAGCAGCGAGGATCAATCCGAGGATGGCGCCTGTGGCGAAACTCCCGATCGCGGCGAGAATTGCGATGATGGAGGCGATGCTGAAAGAGGCAGGACTTGATTGGTTCATAGTAGTTGTCGTCATGGATTGCTGGTGATTTTTTGTTTTCACCCACTTCCATCGCAAATCAGGTGCCAAAATTCGGATGTTTCCTGAATCTCGAGCGTAACTAATTCGTTATCAGATGTTTGGGAAGTGGGTGGAATTCCCGTTCATCAAAGAAAGCCGGGATTCATTCGTGCAAAATGCAAAAGACTTCCGGCGTTGAGTTGGACGAATCGCACGTCGATCAGATCCCGGTGAATTAGTCGGAGGCCGAAAGCTCCACCATCAGTTCCGGGCCGATTGCTTCAAGGGCACTGCGGAGTTCGTCGAGGGCGAGGTCGGACGGGCAGGAAAGCTCGGCATCCGCGCGAAACAGCAGTTCGCCGGACATTGGAGCACTCTCGACTTCGGTGCTGAGTTCTTCGACGTTGATACCACGTTCGGCCAGCGCGTGGGAAACTTCGCTGACGATGCCGGGGCGATCCTGTCCCACGAGGCTCAGGTTCAGCGTAGTCCAGTTCCCGCTTCCCGATTCCCCGTCGTCACCTCCGCGCGTGACAGAAACGGTCAGGCCGGACTCAGCAAGAGCGTTCAAGCTGGCTTCGAGATCGGCCAGATTGGCTTCAGGAATTTCGATTCGCAACATGCCGGCGAATTGACCGGCGAGATGGGCGAACCGGCTTTCCTCCCAGTTTCCGCCGTGGCCGGAGACAGCTTTGGAAATCAATTCGACCAAACCGGGGCGATCGGGGCCGACGACGGTGGCGATGACGGAGGTATAATTGGGCGCGCTCACGGGAGTAGTTTCGGCGCGGGGAGGCGAAGCGTCAAAGGCGGGCGGTGGAATTTTTTTCCGTTTCAAGACCGCGCCGTTCGCCTACATTCAAACTGGAATGAATGCCATAATCCGAGTGTTGCCACTGTTCATCGCCCTGCTGGCGTGTGGCGGACCGACCGGCGCGCAGGATCAAAAGGGAATTCCGCCGGAATTACAAAAGCTCCGGGCTCAGTACCAAAGCAAGATCGCGGAGATCGATGTGGGGATTCGAAAAGAGAAGATCGAGCCGCTCCTGGAAAAATATGACGGGGCGTTGAACAGGCTGGAAGATGCGGAAGCGAAGGCCGGCAACCTCGATGGGCTGTTGGTGATCCGGAAAGAGCGGGAGCGGGCAGGAGCCGAGGGCGGAATTGCCGAAAAGGATGTGGTGAAGGAGCCGGCGGCGGTTTCAGCCATGCAGACCCGATTGTTGGACGGGCTGACCTCAATCGAGCGGGAACGCGAGCGGCAGATCGACGCGATGCGGGCGATTTTCCTGCAGAGCGCGGAGCAGTTGAAGACGGACCTGACGAAGCAGAAGCGGGTCGATGACGCGCTGGCTGTGGTGGCTGCGATTGGAAAAATCGAAAAGGAACAGGGGGCCGGCCCGGAGCCCATCGGACATGATTCGCAACCGAATTTCGATCAGGAAAAGCCGGACATCACGGG
>JABDJT010000317.1 GCA_013003335.1 Verrucomicrobiales bacterium
GGTTCTCAGAACCAGCTTCGCGGCTCAGGCATAAAGATAACCAAAGTAAATCGTCTGATCGGCCTCGTTCGCCAGGTAAATGCGATGACGAAATCTCCAGGGTTCCGGATCCCATTCTGTTTCCGGATCATGGATGGATCCTTCCGGAGCAAAGCTGCCGTCAGCAGATGGCTCTTGAGCCAGAACATCGCGACTTGTCAAATTATCAAAGGCAACAGCTTGAATGCCGCCTGCAGTTCCCGGCACAGACATGCACTCTGCAATCGGTCTACCAAATAGGTCGATCACCACGAGGGGTCGATTGATTCCATAGGTCGCAACATAGGACCAGGGAGACGCACTGATACCCCGGCAGTTTTCGCCGATATCCAGAGCTCTCGTACTCAGCACCTGACCACCAACGCCGATCAATTCCAGTTCATTCCCAGTGGAGCGAACAAAATGAATCCCGTTCCAGGCCAGTGCGAATCCGGAATCCAATGGCACTGGAATTTCCGCTACCTCTGCTCCCGTATCCGGATCCAATGCAACCAGCCTGTCCCCCTGATTATCGGGATTATAATTCCCCTGGCTTGCCCAAATCCGGTTGGTTTGACGGTCATAACACATGCCCATGATGCGCTGATTTGGATCGTCCACCTGAACGCGGCCTCTCTCCAGCACATCACTTCGGTTGATCGCGAGGTAGGCAATGTCGTCTTCATATCCGGTCTGAGTCAGTATCCCCAAGGCTGGTTCATTGTTATACAGGCAAACCGTCATGGCGGTCCCGGCTCCTGTGGTAGTTGTTGGAAAAGGGTAGCTACCTACAGCGTTGAATTGAAGTGATTCGACTGGCATTTCTTGAGGCTATTTGGTGGAGAAAACTCCAACAAGAAAAAACGGTCATTCAGCGAAAATCATGCGACTGCGCCGCGATCGCCGTGGCAAACTCCAACCCCTGAACGTGCTCGGTAAAAACGGAGGTCACATCGTCTTTCTTCTGGAGAAATCCGTAGATTTTCAGGAACGGCTCCTGCGTGATCGTGAGGCGGAATTTCTCGAACGTCGGCCCCGGCACGAAGGCGTTCGAGATGCCGGATTCATCTTCCAGGCTGATGAACAAATGCCCCTTCGCCGTCCCCGGCCGCTGCCGGCAGATCACCAATCCGGCGATGATGACGCGGTCGCCGTGATTCCCGAGTTCGAGTTGATCGGCCATCCACACCTCCGGCACCTGCTCGCGAATGTAAGCCATCGGATGCGGCCCCGTCGTCAGATTCAGCCCGTCGTAATCCGCCTGCAGCCGTTCCACCGGGTTCATTTGTTTCAGCGGTAGCACGGGTTTTCCAACCCGTGTTTCATCATCGCCCGCTCCATCCGCCACGGGTTGGAAAACCCGTGCTACATCCGATTCGCTGCTCGTTTCGTTCAAACAGGGTTCGTTCACCAAACCAACCCTGTTGGATCGTTTTTCCCGCTTCTCCCCCCACGAAAACAAATCCCCCGCATCCAAATACGTCTCCGTCCGCCACAGCGCATCGCGACGGTGTTCGGTCAATTTCGCGAACGCCCCGATCTTCGCCAGAACCCGGCGCTGATCGCGATCGATCCGGGTACGCTGCAGAAAATCCTCGAGCGATTCGAATTCACGCTCAGCACGCTCCATCACGATTCGCTCGGCCGCCGATCGATCGAGGCCTTTCACCTGCCGCAACCCCAACCGCATGATGTTGTCCGCTTCGACGATGGTCTCGACCTCAGACTCGATCACGCAAACCGGACGGACGCGGATGCCGTGCTGTTTGGCATCGCGAATCAACGTCGCGGGCGAGTAAAACCCCATCGGCTGGTTGTTCAGCAGCGCGGTGTAAAATTCGACGGGCCGGTGCCGCTTCAGCCACACGCTGACATACGCCAGCAGGGCAAAACTGATCGCGTGGCTCTCGGGAAATCCATACAGCGCGAAAGACTGAATCGAGCTGACGACCTTTTCCTGCACTGCCGACTCGATCCCTTTTTTCTCCATCGCGGCGCGGAGCTTGGCCATCACTTTTCGCATCCGGACGTCGGACCGGTTGAAGCTGATCGCACGACGCAACTCCTCGGCCTCCGACCCGGTAAAATCGGCAATCGTCATCGCCATTTGCAGCACCTGTTCCTGGAAAAGCGGCACGCCGAGGGTCCGTTTCAGCACCTTCTCGAAGCTCGGGTGAATGTAATCGATTTCCTCGCGGCCGTGTTTCCGGTTGATGTAGGGATGCACCATGTTCCCGACGATCGGCCCCGGCCGGATCAGGGCGACCTCGACGGCGACATCGTAAAACTTCGCCGGCTTCAGTCGCGGCAGGGTCGCCATCTGGGCGCGGCTTTCGATCTGGAAAACCCCGACGGTATCGGCTTTCTGCATCATCTCGTATGTCGCGGGATCATCCTGCGGAATGGTGTGTAGATCAAATTCGCGGCCCGCCCCGCGCAACCGGCAAAGCTCGACCGTGTCCTGGATCGCCGCCATCATCCCCAGCCCTAACAGATCCACCTTGATGATCCCGAGATCCTCGCAGTCGTCCTTGTCCCACTGCGCCACGACGCGGCCCGGCATGCTCGCGTTTTCCAGCGGCATGAAATGATCCAACGACCGATCGGAAATGATCATCCCGCCGGAATGCTGGCCGAGATGACGCGGAAGGCCGTAGACCGATTGCAGCAAATGCACCAGCGCGCCGAGCCGCGGGTGCCCGCTCGCCATACCGGCCTTTTCGATCTGCTCTTCCAATTCCAAGGTGTGGGGAAAATCGCCGTGACCGAACAGGTCGGAAAACCGGCCCAGCACATCCTCGGGAATCCCCAGCACTTTTCCCATCTCCCGCATCGAGCTGCGACCGCGATAAGTAATCACGTTCGCCGTCATCGCCGCGCCGCGCGGCGCGTATTTTCGATAGACCTCCTGGATGACCGATTCCCGCCGGTCACCGCTCGGCAGATCGAGATCGATGTCCGGCCACGAATTGCGGCCTTCGCTCAAAAACCGCTCGAACAACAGCTCCTGCTTGATCGCGTCGACCGCCGTGATCCCGAGGCAGTAACACACCGCGCTGTTCGCCGCGCTCCCCCTGCCCTGCACCTGAACATTCGTCCGGCGGGCAAAATCGACGATGTCTTTCACGATCAAAAAATAGCCCTCGAACTTCAAATTCCCGATAATTCGCAGCTCGTGTTCCAGCTGTTTCCGCACCTTTTTGGAAATCTTTCCCCAGCGATTTTTCGCGCCCGCAAAGGTCTGCTCGCGCAACACCGACATCATCGTTTCGCCTTCGCCGACGGGGAATTTCGGGAATTCGTAGCCGAGATCGCCCAGCTCGAACTCGAGCGAATCCGCCAGCCGCATCGTATTTTCCACCGCCTCCGGCAGATCACGAAACAACTCCGCCATTTCCTCCGGCGATTTCAAAAACCGCTCCGAGTTCCGTTCCAAAAGCGTGCCCGCCTCATCCAGCGTCACGTGATTTCGCAGGCAGGTGAACGCATCCAGCAACAGCCGCCCTTCCCGCTCCGCGAAACACGTCCCGTTCGTCGCCAGCAACGGCAGCCCCTTTGTCTCCGCGATTTCCGTCAGCCGCGAATTCAACCAACCTTCTCCCCGGACGAGATGTCGCTGGATTTCCACGAACACATTTCCCTTCCCGAAAACCTCGACCAGCCGATCCACGAGTTCGTAGCACGGGTTTTCCAACCCGTTTTCAGAAGCCCCGTCTTCATCCCCGCCATGGGTTGGAAAATCCGTGCTACTTCCGACTCCTTTTCCCGTCCCCCGCCGAATCGCCCACGGCAAAACCCCGTCCTCCGCGCCACCCGTCAGCGCCACGAGTCCGTTCGCGAACTCCGCCACCTCGCTCCACGCCACTGATCCCTCCCCCTTTTCCGATCGCAATTTCATCCGCGTCAGCAGCTTGCATAAGTTTTGATACCCCCTGCGTTCCCGCACCAACACTGGCAAAACCCCGCCGTCATGCAGCGTCAATTCCGCCCCCACAATTCCCCGGACCTCGAATTCGTCGCCCGCGTGCTTCACTCGCGCCGATCCATACACTCCATCCCGATCCAGCACCCCAATCGCCGACATTCCCTTCATCGCCGCGAGCTGGACGAGGGTTTCCGGCTGCGCCGATCCGCGCAGGAAGGAGAACGCCGTGTTGGCATGGAGCTCGATGTAATTCGTTTTCCCCATCACCCGTAAACTCCCTCCAAAAACCATTCCCGCCGGTCGCGCACCAGTCGGAACAACCCGCCCGATTCCAGCGCGACATCCCATTCCTCCCGCTTCCATTTTCCTCGATCCGTTTCCGTCGAAACCATCGCCACCGCATCCCACCATCCTCCCGAAAACCGCCACGGCCCCCGGCATTCGACCACCGCCCCGGAGAACGGGCCGGTGCCACGGACGTAGCACGGGTTTTTCAACCCGTGTCCGGAAGGCCCACCATCCGCCTCACGGGTTGAAAAACCCGTGCTACTTTTTTCCGCCGAAAACGAGCCCTCATCAAAAACAGGGTCTGTTTCCCGAACCAACAGGGTTGATTCGTTTTGCCGTTTCGAGCCAACAGGGCGGCAAGCTGGCTTGCCAGCGGTCTGAGGACTTCGCGACAGCGAAACCGGAAGATAGCCCTCCTTCACATTCAGGTCTGTTCTTCGAAACAACCCTGTTGCATCGTAAACCGTCTCATCGCTGTCCTCCGCCCCGCCTTCACCAAGGTCGACCTGCACATGCACCCGCGGCCGGAAACGCCGCAATACCAAGCCGGTCATCGGCTCCGGCCCGGTCACGATTTCCGGCTCCGCCGCCGGATCGAACGGCTCGACTTCAAAGGCGTCGGGACGATGGGTCGGCAGCGGCTTCGGCACTCCGATCCGCTCCGGACCGAGAATCGCTTCGAGACGCGCCAGGGTTTCAGAAAGCCGATTCGGATCGCGGACCGCAGCGGAAAACAGGTCGAACTGGTGCTTGCCGCCGCGGGCGGGGATGGCGCGGGCGTGTAG
>JABDJT010000034.1 GCA_013003335.1 Verrucomicrobiales bacterium
CGGGAGTGAAGAGTCGAAACGGTTTCGGGGTCGGCGAAAACGGGGTGCGGATGGCGGCCGATGACGTGTTTTTGCCATGTTTCGATCGGGCTGTCGCTGATGACGAACAGGCGTTCGCACGGCTCAAATTCTTTCAGTTTCTGCTGGAGTTTACGCGGGTGCTTCAGACCGCGGGGTTCCGCGAGAGCCAGGGCTTCGAGACCGGGCGTAAATCCGGTTTCGTCGGGAATTTTCAGCCAGGTCTGCGCATGCACATCCGGGCAGAGCCAAACGGGAATTTTCTGATTCCGACAGTAGAGAAGGAGGCCGGCCACGATCCGAAGGGCGGTCTCAAATCGATCCGGTTGCACGAGCTGGCCGGGGCGGGTAAACGAGTGGAGAATGATGCCAAATCGCTGTGGCTTGGGCTGCGGGGGATCCCAGTCCCGCACGAGTAACTCGGCTGCGCGGGCTGTCGCGGGCCAATGGATCGCTTTCACCCGGTCGCCGGGCCGGTAGGGCCGGATGCCGCGAAAATCACCGGCGTTCTCCAGATCAAAGGTGTCGCGGGCAAGGCTTTCCGCGTGAAACTGGTGAAGCTGTTGCAGTATCAGGGCGGGAAGGAACGGACGGGGATAGATTACGATGTCGCCTGAGCCGGGGGCTCCGGCTTGAGGCTCGTAGCGGCCCGAAATTTTCCGTTCAAACAACCCGAACGGCCAAGAGGATTTCACTTCATATTTTGCGCGTCGATGTCGCCCCCTGCGCGGGATCCGGGCCTGGAGGGTTATCTCCCCTCCGGTTTGGCCGTCCAATTGATCCACCCGGGCAAATGAGGCGACCGTTTGCAGCAATTTATCGCGGATTTGCAGATCGAAGCCATCGAAAACGCGTGCTCCTGCCCGGCGGATTTGAATGGATGCCTCGAAGGATTCTCCGGCGAATGCGGAGGCGGGCATTCGACGCTGAAGGCTGAGATTCTGCAAATTCCGCTCGCAAAGGAAGCGCGCGGCGAGCAGGGCAGCGAGGCAGGCCAGACCCAGCAGGATGGTGACACCGGAAAACAACACTCCACCTGAAAGGCAGAGCGTGACCCCCATCCAGAGAACTGCCGTGCCAACGGACGTGATGACCGGTTTGGATTCGGGTTTCGGGCGTTCCATCCCGATTACGATTCACCCGAAGCCGATTTTTGAACAGGATATTTTTCCAGCCTGAATCAACCGGGCAAAGCGACTTCGTCTTCGTCCCGGCTTTCGGCAATTGCGTCAATTCGATCCCGAAGCAATTCGATGTCGATCGGTTTGGTGATGATGTCATTCATTCCGGCTGCGAAGCAACGATCGCGGTCCTCGTCAAAAGCCAGACCGGTCATCGCGAGAATGTGTGTATCGGAATTCCGGCCGTCAGACGCCCTGATTTCGCGGGCGGCAGCCAGTCCGTCTTTCACCGGCATCTGGACATCCATGCAGATCAAATCGAATTGAACTTTGCCATCTGCCAGTTCGACCGCTTCGGCCCCGTTTGACGCAATTGACACCTCGCACCCAAGCTCTTCCAGGGTCAGACGCGCGACCTTCTGATTAACATCGTTGTCTTCCACCAGGAGCACCTGGAGCAATTCGCCGCTCTCCGCGTCCCGGTGGTTTCCTCTTCCGGAGGCTTCCGGGCTTTCAACCAACTGGCCGCCGCGGCGATCATTCACCCGATCGCAAGCGTCATTGCCAGCTTCCGCTACGAGTGTTGTAAATCGAAAGGTTGTTCCTTTTCCGACCTCACTGGTCAGGGAAATTTCTCCGCCCATCAAATCGACCAGGTTCTTGCAGATCGCCAGCCCCAGGCCGGTTCCCCCGTACTCCCGGGTTGTGGAGGCATCCGCCTGGGAAAATGGCTGAAACAAGCGAGACTGCGTCTCCTCCGAGATACCGATTCCGGTATCTTCCACCTCAAACTGGATCGCCATTTTTCCGTCCAGCGCCTCTCTCTGCAGGAGGTGAACCCGGATCGCAATTTCGCCGTGTTCGGTAAATTTGACTGCATTGCTGACAAGATTGGACAGGACTTGCCGAAGCCGCAAATCGTCGGCGAACAGGTAAGGTGGAATATCGACATCGAGGTCAGCATACACTCCAAGGTCGTGTTCCTCGGCGAGCGTGCGGAAATTCCGCATGACATCCCCGATCAGGGCTCCGATTTCGAATTCTCGGGGTTCCAGTTCAACCTGGCGGCAATTTAGCTTGGAGTAATCGAGAACGTCGTTGAGCACGTTCAGGAGCAATTCCGTGGATGCCCGGGCGGTTTCGAGATAATCGCGCTGTTTGTCCGACAAATCATCGGTGCCGAGCAGCAAATTGATCATTCCGAAAATGCCGTTCATCGGCGTTCGAATTTCGTGACTCATGTTCGCGAGGAAGTCTTCCTTGGCTTGGGCAGCTTCCTTCGCCTGCGTTGCAAGCGTCTCCAGTTTCCTGTTCTTTCGATCCAGCGAGGAAACCAACTGCCGCACAACGGCAATCAGTGGATCTTCCCCCGGATGAACTGTCGGCACTCTTCCAGTATGTTGTGGATACATTTCGAGATATTCTCTGACAATTTCGTTCAATTGCTCAACCGTCCGCTCCGGTTCAGGAAACACTCGAGGAGGTTTCTGATCCGGTTCAACGGGCCCGGTAGACAGCCCATCAGACTG
>JABDJT010000348.1 GCA_013003335.1 Verrucomicrobiales bacterium
AAACTTCTCCGGCAAAGCGGGCTTGCCCGCGGTCTGAGCACGAGCGGCCCGCCCGGCGCAAGACGTCGTTTGAAGTTCACAATATCGGATCCGGACAAACATCCCGCCGGCCGCATTTTTCACAAAACGAACCGATCCAGAACTCATCGTAAAATTCCATCAGCCCGGAAACGATTTCCGGATCGCGGGTGAAAATTCCAGCCTCAAAATTCCGGCGGTGCGGTGATTTGGAGCCGATCCCGGCACCGGTGAGATTTGCCGAGCCGGTGTAGGCGGCCTTGCCGTCGATGATGATCACCTTCATGTGCATCCGCGGGCACAACACCCGCTCGAACAACTCTGATTCAATCAGCTCGGGGAAGCGGTCAAAGTCCTCGCGAAATCGCGGTCCCGGTTCCTTGGCGTGGATTAGCCGGATTTCGACGCCGTCCTGCAACAGGTCGGCCAGCAGTTGAAGAAACGGCTGATATTTTCCTTTCCCGCCGCGCTCGATGTGGAGGTCCTTGATGTCTGCCGTCGCAATCCAAACAAACTTCTCCGCCTGCGGAATTTCCCGCTGGATGACCGTTTCGTAGTGTTCGCGGTTGAGGAGGAGGTCGGTCATGTGGGACTTTGTATTCCGCAACATTTCTTGAACTTCACGCGACTCAAACAGGGACATGGATCATTCGGAAATGGCCGATCATTCATCTTGGCCAAGAGAAGTTGTTGGTAGGATTGAATTCGGGTTATCTCCTGTTCATCGATATTCCACGGAACTGTACCGTCCGCAAAATCCGGACGATTTTTAGAAATGATTTCATTCAATGCCTCTTGAAAGTGAATGTGGCCTCGCCTTGACACAAATATTTTTCACCGTACTCTTTCTTTTCCATCATCGCCTGATGAATTTCCCGAAAAACAGTGCCGAAAACCTTTCCCTCCTCCTTGCTCTGGGGATGGCACTACTGGGCGTTTCCGCCCGCTGACCTGTTTTTCTCCCAACTCCCGAATTTTTCGTTTTCGGGGTGAATTGCGTACCGATTTCTCTACTCTTCTCAAACCCATCATTCCCATGAATCTTGAATCGATCCAGAAATACCGGCCTTTCCCGTCCGTGGAATTGCCGGACCGGCAGTGGCCGGATCGCCGCATCACGGAAGCGCCCATCTGGTGCACCGTGGATCTCCGCGACGGGAATCAGGCGCTCCCGATCCCGATGAGCGTGGACGAAAAGCTGGAAATGTTCGACCTCCTCGTGCGGATCGGGTTCAAGCAAATTGAGGTCGGGTTTCCCTCCGCGGCAGACACCGAATTCAATTTTCTCCGCGCCTTGGTTGAACAGGATCGCATTCCGGATGACGTGCAGGTGCAGGTTCTGGTGCAGGCGCGGGAAGCACTGATTCGCCGGACATTCGAGAGTCTTGAGGGCGTGAAAAACGCGATCGTACACCTCTACAACTCCACTTCGCCGTTGCAGCGCCGAATCACGTTTGGCGATGCTTCGAAGGAAAAAATCAAGCAGATCGCGATGGACGGAGCGGCCCTTGTTCGGGAGCTGGTCGATACAATTCCGGACACGAAAGTCGATTTTCAATATTCGCCGGAAAGCTTTTCGGACACGGAACTCGATTTCGCGCTGGAGGTTTGCGAGGCGGTTTCGGACATCTGGGAGCCGGAACCGGATCGCAAGATTATCCTGAATTTACCGGCCACGGTCGAATGGTTCACCCCGAACGTTCACGCCGACCAGATTGAGTGGTTTTCCCGCAACGTGAAAAACCGCGAGAACACGATCATCAGCCTGCACACCCACAATGATCGCGGCACCGGCACGGCAGCCACGGAGTTGGGCCTGATGGCGGGCGCGGATCGCGTGGAGGGCACGCTTTTCGGAAACGGCGAACGGACCGGAAATCTCGACATCGTCACGGTCGCGCTGAACATGAACAGCCACGGAATCGATACCGGCCTCGATTTTTCTGACTTGTCGCACATCCGCGAAGTCTACGAGCGTACCACCCGGATGCGCGTGCCGGAGCGTTTGCCCTACGCTGGCGAGCTGGTGTTCACGGCTTTTTCCGGCAGTCACCAGGATGCGATCAAGAAGGGCATGGACCGCCGGGATGAATCGGAATTCTGGGGTGTGCCGTATTTGACGATCGATCCCCGCGACATCGGCCGAACCTACGAAGCGATCATTCGGATCAATTCGCAGAGCGGAAAGGGCGGGGTGGCTTACATCCTCGATCGCGAGCACGGCTTCGATTTGCCGAAAACGATGCACCCGCAGGTTGGGCAACGGATTTACAGCCTGGCCGATGAGTGGGGCCGCGAGATTCCCAACAACGAAATTGGCGAGCTGTTCTTCGAAAAATTCGTGAATCTCAAAACGCCACTGGAGTTGATCGATTATGAACTCGACCATCATTCCGGCGAGCGTGGCGAGGTGATTTGCGATGCCCGGCTTTTGATCAACGGCGAAGAAAAGTCGCTGCGCGGGACCGGGAACGGTCCGATCAATGCCTTTGTTCACGCCCTGGAAACCGGTGATATGAAAGATTTCACAGTGACCGATTACCGAAGCCAGGCCCTGGCTGGCGGGTCGGATGCGGGAGCGGCGGCCTACGTCCAGGTTGAGTCTACTGAGAACGGCAAAGGCTCGATCTGGGGTTGCGGCGTCGATCCGTCGATCGAAATGGCTGGTCTGAAGGCACTCGTCAGCGCGTGGAACCTATTGCGGGAGGAAAGCGAGTCAGAGGAACAATGATTTTGCGATCAGCTTGCCGATTCGGTTTACGTCTTCGGAACTGGAATTGCTCAACACAATGATCCCGGTTCGGCTTCCGGGCTGAAATTCGACGAAGGAACTGAAACCGGCAGTCGCGCCGCTGTGGCCGAATACCCGCCGGACCCCCGGTGTCCTCTGGTAAAACCATCCGAACGCGATTCCGGAACGGTCCTGCTCGTTGAAAGGATTTTGCGTAGTAATGGCGAGCTTCAAGGCCTCTTTCAGATTGCCTTCGATCGAATTTGGACCCATCAGCGCTTCCAGGTAGGCACACAGATCGACCGCCGTTGAAACCGTACTGCCGGCCCCGTTGATGTACAGCCCGCCATCAAACCAATATGGGATCTCCACGCCCCTCAGGTGCCCGGTCGCAAGGACGGACCGTTTTTCCTCCGGCAATTCAATCCACGTATCCTGCATACCAAGCCGGTCGGTTACGGATTTCTGCAGTTCCGGAAACGTCGATTCCCCGTTCTTCCCGAGCAGCCAGGCCAGAGTGGCGAACCCGAAGTTTGAGTAATTGAAATCTTTGCCCCGCCGATCCAACTTTCCTTCCGCGACCGTGATAGCTTTGAGCAAATCCGCCTCGGAAAAACCGGCATAGGGGTTTGCCGTCTGAAACGGCGGGGCATAGGGGCGGGTATTGAAAGCAAGACGCGGAAACCCCGAATTGTGGGTCACCAGGTGACCGAAAGTGACCGCTTCATCGTCGATCTTCAGTTCAGGAATCGCGTCAGGAAGATGAGGTGTGATTTCTGAATCGAACTTCAACTTTCCCGTCGTCACCTGCTCGGCCATCACGAGGCCCGTGATGGATTTGGATACCGAGCCGATTTCGAACAGGGTCGTTTCAGAGATCGGGTCGTCCCCACCCGCCTGCAGCAATCCTCGCGGAACAATCTCCCGTTTTCCGGCACGTGTTACGGCAATTACAATTCCGGTGTTGGTCTCCTTTTCGACGAAGGATTCAGCCAATTCCGTCAACTGGCTTCTGAGTTCTGCGTCACTCGATTCGGCGGAAATCTTCAGCTTTTCAGGCAGATTAATGGGCGTTGATTCCGCCATCATCGAGCCCAGTTGAGCCATCACAAAACCGAGCATCAGCGACCCGGCCACTCCTGCTGCAACGATCAGTCCGCAC
>JABDJT010000378.1 GCA_013003335.1 Verrucomicrobiales bacterium
GAGTGAGAGGAAAAGGGTTAAGATTGGTGTTCTCGCGATCATTCGGGGATAGGCTTATTGACTCGGGAATTCGGTCAAATCAACAGGCAGCCAACCCGGGGTTGTCGGCACTATTTGCGGCGGAAACACCTCTGTGCGGGGAGAAGCCGAATATCCCGCGAGAATTTGATCTGATTCTGCAGGCCGGAAGCTCCCCCAACCGGCGCTTGAAGTTTTCCGGGCGATCTCTGACACTGCCGCCATGCTCTCACGATTTTCGGTTTTCTTCGCAGTCCTGTCGTTGTTACCGGGGACTTTTTTCTCCCAAAACGAAGAGGCGGGAAAGGCGTTTCACGGAAACTGGGCCCTGGTCATGCCGGATGGCGCTGCCGGGTGGATGAAGATTTTTGAAAACGAGGAAAGGAAACTCGACGGGCAAATCTGGATGGTGGGCGCGCCGAAACCGCTCACGGAAATTTCGATCACGGACGGGAAACTGAATTTCACCCACAAGCGTGCAGTCGGCGAACCCGAATACGTCGGCGGACCGTTCACAGGGAAAAAGATTCCGCTGAAGCATTTGGCAACCGTCTCGGGCGATGGGATGACGCTGGCTTTTAAAAAGCCGGACGGAGAGAAAATTTCGTTCACCGGCAAACGCATGCCGCCGCTCCCGTCGAAACCGGATTTGACCAAGGTGGAATTCGGCGAACCGATCGAATTGTTCAACGGAAAGGATCTGACCGGCTGGCGGCTGACGAATCCCAAACAGAAAATCGGTTGGAAAGCAGTCGACGGCGAGCTGGTCAACGAGACGCCGAAGAAAACCTTTGATCCGTTCGCGCGTTATGGAAACCTCCGGACGGATCGCGAGTTCACCGACTTCAATTTGCAGATCGAATTCAACGTTCCCGAGGGCGGCAACAGCGGGATTTACCTCCGCGGAATGTATGAGGCGCAAGTGGTTGATCGCGACAGCCGGATGCAGGGCATCCACGGGGTCGGCGCGATTTTCAACCGGATCGAGCCGTCGGAGATGGCTGGGAAAAAGGGCGGCGAGTGGCAGAAATACGACCTCACATTGGTAGACCGACACGTGACAGTGATCCTGAACGGCAAGAAAATCATCGATAATCACCCGATCGAAGGCTGCACCAACGGCGCACTCTGGTCGGACGAAACCCGGCCCGGCCCGCTCTATTTGCAGGGCGATCACACCTCGGTGCGTTACCGGAACATCGTGCTGCGGCCTGTCGTGAAAAAGAACTAGCGGACTATCAGGGCAAAGACCCCTGCCTTGTCGAAGTGGATTCGGTTTTCGCATTCGTTTCCGCTCCGAAAATCTGTTCCCGAATCCAGATGGCAGCATCGTCTGCTGATCCTTTAGGCGTGGTGTGCCCCCGCGGTTCCGGCATGACGCGAAGCTCGACCTTGCTGTCCAATTCCGCCGCTACCGACGCCGCGGTGATAGCCTGTGCACAGCCGATCACACTCGCCGTGCTGACGCGTTCGTCCTGATCCCCGATTACGATCCAGGCTGGTTTGCCGGCCAGCTTTTCAGCCTTGGCGGCGACATTCATCGCTTTTGTGAGCGGCAAATTTTCCTTCCCTTTAAATTCGCGAAGCGCCGCTAAATCCGTCACCGGGGCGAACGCGGCAGCGCATTTCACCCGCAAGTCGTGAGCAAGAAAATGGAGCGCCAAGAATCCGCCCCGAGACGTTCCGCACACCGCAATTTTCTCCGGATCTGCGATTCCTTCTTTGATCAGGTGATCAACCACTTCCGAGAGTCTCACGTTGAATTCATCGACGATGTTTTCCCCGTCAGCCGCTCGCGTGGCCCATCCGCCGAGCCCGCTGGGTTTTCCTTCGCCGGTTTGGGTTCCGTGGCAGGGGATATCGATCGAAATCAGCAGAAACCCGTCCCTCTCCGCCAGCTCGTTTCCGCATTGGCGGAAATACGCGCTCTCGAGCGTTCCCCGAATCGTCCCTGACAAAACAACCAAAACAGGCGCCGGTTTCTTCGCGGAATTTCCCCACGTTCCGAATTCGACGTCGCCTGCTGTTTTCGAAAGCTGAATTGCCGGTTCCTGCGAAAACAAACTTACCGTCGCAAAATGCAGTCCTAACAAGCACGCCAAAAATTTCATAAAACGAAGCAACAGGTTTGGTTCGTCGAACATACCCTGTTGGTTCGTAAATCGCGATACGCGTCTGCGGAGGCGATGTTTGACACGAGGAAACGAGAACCGAAACTGCGGTTCGCATGAATCGATTTCTCCTGCTTTTGCTCACCATTCTACCGATCGGCGCGGTCGGCGCGGATCAATCACGACCGAACATTCTCTGGATTCTCGTCGATGATATGTCGGCGAATTTTTCCTGCTACGGCGAGAAAACGATCACGACACCGCACGTCGACAAGCTGGCGGGCGAAGGGCTGAAGTTC
>JABDJT010000424.1 GCA_013003335.1 Verrucomicrobiales bacterium
CACCGGGGACCTACCATCACAGTTTGGTAGTCGCGAATCTTTCCGAAGCTGCAGCGGAAAAGATCGGAGCAAACGCTGCAATGTGCCGCGTTTGCTCGTATTTCCACGATATCGGGAAGCTCAATAAACCGGGATATTTCGTCGAGAATATCGCCGAAGGCCAGAATCCCCACGACGATCTGACCCCGACGATGAGTGCGTTGATCGTCATAGCCCACGTCAAGGACGGTGTCGATCTGGCCCTGAAACACCGGCTGAACCGCGAAATCATTGACGTGATTCGCGAGCATCATGGGACTTCGCTCGTGCGGTTTTTCTACGCCCGGGCATTGACGCAGCGGAAGGAATTCAAGGAAAAGGTGGAGGAAGGAAAAGCCCGCGAGGAGGATATTCCCGAGGTGAAAAAAGAGAGCTTTCGTTATCCCGGGCCGCGTCCCCGAACGCGGGAGAGCGCGATTATTTCCCTCGCTGATGCGGTGGAAAGTGCTTCCCGCGCCATGCAAAAGCCGACCCCGAAAAAAATTGAGGAGTTGATTGACGAACTCGTGAAGGATCGCCTCCATGACGGTCAACTCGACAATGCCGCACTCACCCTGCGCGATCTCGCGACCATCAAGCAAAGCTTCCTCGTCACCCTCCGGAGCATGATGCATACGCGGATAGAGTATCCAAAGGTGGATGAGAAGTCCGAGGAAGTCGTCAACCCGCCAAAAAAATCCGGGAGCGAAACCCAAAGAATCCGGCCGGTCGTGATTGATCGCGGAAATGGAAAGTCGAAAGAAGCGGACGGAAAAGAAGGCGGGGACTCAAAGAGTAAAAAATCCGTCGCGTAATTGATTCCATGCTCCTGGAATTTTACGTTCATGACGAATCGCTGGTTGGGGGATTGATCGACCTCAAGCGTCTACAAAATGGGAGCGACGAAGCTTTCCCTCTTTGTCTCGAGAAGCCGGGACTGCACGAGAGTGCGCTCCAATCTCTCAAAACAATCGAGATCAATCTCGTGTCTGATCCGGTGATCGCCGATGTCCACGGCCAATTTATGGACGATCCGACCCCGACCGATGTGATCACATTTCAACACGGCGAAGTCTTCGTTTCCACCGACACCGCAGCCCGGGTTTCGAGAGACCACGACCACCCTCCTTCCCGAGAAGCCCTGCTATACATTGTTCACGCCCTGCTCCACTTGAATGGTCACCACGACCAGATCCCGGCGGAACGCAGCGAAATGCATGCCATTCAGGATTCAATTCTTCAGAAAATTTGGCCTTTTCCAGAAAGCTGATCAGGTCCAGAATTCCCCGTGATGCAGGACGACTCCCCCCCGGAACTTTACATCGCGAGCTCCCTCGATACGCGCGAACTGGATCGCGCCCTTCACATTTCCCTGCTCGGTACGGAGAAAATCGAGCAACCTGCGACGTTTTTGACGAGTTCAGAATCCACCGTCGAAATCGATTGGGAACGCTGGATTGAAGGCCCGTTCCAAACGGTGATCGCTCCCGCCTTCGTTGCAATTTTTGAGGCCACTCACGCGACACATCATGCCGATATCGTTCGGCACGATAGCCGTCTCAACAAGGCCCTTGACCCGGAATTGCAGGCACGAAGCCTGGCAGCTGCTCGAATTTTTCTGGAAAGAAAATCCGATGTCCGCCACATGTCTCAATGGGTGCGCTTTGAGGAAAAACTTGTTTCCGGTGAAGCCAGTGGACATCTCTCCAGCCTGTTTGCGATTCAGGCCGCTTTGTTCAGTGTTCCCCTTTTCTCATCCCTGATCAGCTATGCGCGTCTTGAATGGAAAGCCGCCCTGCCGGATCGCGATCCGATAGCCGATTCGGTCTTCGAGCATGTCACACCGGTGGTTCGGGCCTGCGTTTCTCCGACTGCGACTGGCGAAGACACGGAATTTCTTCGCGTGGTTTGAAACCGGAACCGGGCTGATCTATCTTCGTCGGCGACGACCATGCCGGATATTGACGAAATCACGATCACCGAAACCGAGACGGATACCGATCTCGACACGCCCTGGAATGTCATTGTATTCAACGATCCCGTGAATCTGATGAGTTTCGTCACCATGGTGTTCCGTCGCGTTTTTGGATACAGCGACGAGAAGGCGGGCAAGCATATGCTGGAAGTGCATCAGCTTGGCCAGTCCGTACTGTGGACCGGTGCCCGCGAAAAAGCGGAGATGTATGTGCAGCAGCTACAAAGCTACCAGTTGCTCACCTCCATGCAAAAAGCGGACTGATGCGGCGATCTCGAACCAATCGAGTACGTTTGCTGAACAGACCTGTTGGATCGTGCAACCACCATCACGCACCTCGACGGTGGAGGGGGAACCGGGCGAAATTCACTTTGTGAACGTTTGGAAATCCATCGCCGCCGTGGCGGCTTTTTTTGCATCGGACTGTGCCTTCGGCGTCGATTTTGAAAAAGACGTGCGGCCCGTTCTGCAGAAATTGTGCTTTGAATGTCACGGGCCCGATACGCAAAAGGCCGACATCCGTTTTGATACGCTGAGTCCCGATTTCCTGAACGGAGGCGGAGCCGACACCTGGCACGATGCGCTCGATCAAATCAATCTCGGCGAAATGCCGCCGGCGAAGGCGAAAATTCAGCCAAACGCGGGCGAGCGGAAAATTCTGACGACTTGGCTGAACGAACAGCTGAAACTCGCCGCTGCCGCGAAGCGGAATGCCGGCGGACGGGTCGCTTCGCGCCGACTCACCCGGTACGAATACGCCAATACGATGCGGGATTTGCTCGGCATCGAATACGATTTCGCCCGGGAATTGCCTCCCGAACCGGCCTCGCCTGAGGGATTTCTCAATAACGGCGCGACGCTCGAATTTTCCCCCTCTCAGTTGGAAACTGCACTCGCCACCGCCCGTCGTGCGCTCGAAATCGCGATTGTATCCGGTGAAAAACCCAAAATTTTTCAGGTGTCCGCGAACAAAACTGCTGTTGGGAAACTGCCGCGGAAAAAGGATGGCGGGGCGATCCCGGTGAATCCGGAGTTTATTCTCGATATTGCCGAGTTCCCGCGTAGCGGCGAATTCGAACTGGTCGTAAAGGCGGGAGCAGTTGTGCCGGACGGTCACGATTTTCCGAGAATGCGGGTCTCAATGGGTTGTGTCCCCGGTATCATTCACGTGCCTCGAAAGCTGATCGGCGAGGTCGATGTGACCGCTCCGGCTGACGAACCGGAGACCTTCGTGTTTCGCGGACGAATGGAGGATTACCCGCAGGCAGGCGAAAGAAAATTCGGAGCGAACGTCGATTTCAACGGAGTCATCGTAATGCTCGATTTTCTTGATGCCGACGGAAACGAATTGCGTCACGAGCACAGCCGGTAATCCGATCCGCCAGGGAAGCCGAAGAAAAAAGGCCAGCCGGTTCCGAAGCTGCCTGCGCCGCCAAAAGAGCCCTTTCTCGATATCCAGATCGCCGGGGTCGTTTTCGTGGCTCCGGTTTTGACCAGTTGGCCGCCACCGAGTCACTTGAGTCTGGTGGGTTCGAAGTCAGAAAAACCGGAAGCCGAACGAGCCCGTGCCGCTCTGGAGAAATTTCTGCCGCGCGCCTTTCGTCGGCCCGTTTCCGATTTGGAAATCGAGCAGCACTTCGCAATCTACGAGCACATTCGTCCGAAATCGGAGTCGTTCGAAGCTGCCATGCGCGAGACTTTTGCGGCCGTTCTCGTTTCGCCCAACTTTCTCCATCTCATCGAAACGAATGACGATTTTTCCATTGCGAGCCGGCTTTCCTATTTTCTCTGGAGCACCATGCCGGATCAACGACTGTCCGATCTCGCTCAGTCCGGAAAATTGTCGGATCGCTCCGTTCTCGAAGCGGAGGTGGAGCGAATGATCGACGATCCGCGTGCCAGCGAATTTGTGACGCGGTTCGCGGATCAGTGGTTCGACCTCGGAGGACTTGACCGCGTCGCGGTGAACCCGGAATTTTTCCCGGACTTCGACGATGACCTGAAAGCCGCGATGCAAACTGAAACGCGCGAGGTATTCGGCGAAATATTGCGTGGCGACCTGAGTTGCCTGGAATTGATCGACTCGAACTGGACGATCGCGAATCGCGCGCTGGCGACGCATTACGGCCTGAAAAACCGTCCCCGGTCCGGGCAGTTCGAGCGGGTCGCCCTTTTGCCGGAGGACGGCCGCGGGGGCATACTCGGACACGGCTCGTTCCTGTTGAGCAATTCGAATGGCGAAGCGTCCCACCCGATCAAGCGTGCCGTCTGGATTCTCGATCGCCTGCTCGATTCACCGCCTGCCCCACCTCCACCGGACGTGCCGGAACTCGATGCCGAAAGCCCCGATTTTGCGAACCTCACGCTGAAGGAACAACTCGCTGCGCATCGGGAAAAAGCCGCGTGCAACGACTGCCACGCCGGGATCGATCCGTGGGGAATCGCACTGGAAAATTTTGATGCGTCCGGTTTGTTCCGCACGGAAGCAGCGGTCCGCATTGGGAAAAAAGGGGCGCCCGCCAAGCCGGCGCCGAAGCTCGATCCAGTCACCGAACTACCAAACGGCACCGCGCTGACCGGGGCTGATGAATTGAAACGCTACCTCCTCGAAGAACGCCGCGAGCATTTTGCGCGAGCGGTCGTCAACCGGATGGCGACTTACGCGCTTGGCCGTTCGCTGGATCTTGGCGACCGCGAGGAATTGGAGAAATTGCGGACAGATTTTGCGGCGAACGATTTTCGTCTGCGGGGCCTGATTGTGGATCTTGTGACCAACGACCTTTTCTCCCAGAATTAACCCGACTTTCCGATGAACAAACCCTGGCAAATTGACCGTCGAACCGTGCTCCGTGGAGCGGGCGTCACCCTTGCCCTGCCGTGGTTGGAAGGCATGAGTTTCGGCGCCGCAGCAAAAAATTCCGCTGCGAGGGATCTACCCCGCCGGATGTGCAGCGTGATGTTCCCCTACGGCGTGGCCCTGCCGAAGGACGACGATCCCGCCCGTCAATGGGGATGGTTCCCGACCGGGAAAGGCGGGAAGGATTTCCAACTGACCAACGTTCTCCGGCCGCTCGAACCGCTGATCGATGATATTTCGATATTTTCCGGTCTGTCCCACCCGAAATGCCGCTCGATGAACGGCCACGACACCGGCGACACGTTTTTGACGGCCAACAATCTCGCGCCCGGCACTTATCGGAACACGATTTCGCTCGATCAATTTGCCGCGAAGCATCTCGGCGAGAAAACGCGACTGTCCTCGTTGACCGTCTCAACTGATGGCGGAATCGGACCGCGGACGCGTTCGACTACGCTTTCCTACAATGAAAAAGGTCAGCCGATCCCGGCGTTGTCGGACCCGAAACTGATTTTCCAGCGCCTCTTTGGCCGGGACGACGCGAGCCGGTCGGATCAGACAAAGCTGGAAAACTCCGGCAGCATTCTCGATCTGGTTAGGGAGCAATCGAAATCCCTGAAAGGCAAACTCGGCACGGCCGATCAGCAAAAGCTGGATGAATTCGAAACGTCTGTTCGCGACGTCGAGCAGCGCGTCGACCGGGCGCAGGAGTGGCTGAAAATTCCGTTGCCCGAAGTCGATCCCTCGAGCATTGCGCTCGATTCGAATCCCGAGGCCCCGAAAGACTATATCGGCGCGATGTATGATCTGATGTTTCTCGCTTTTCAGACCGACATTACGAGGATCACCGCGTACCAGGTCGGCAGCTATGGCCCGACCCTGGCGCGGACGTTTCCGGCCGTGCTCGGCCTTGAGGCAAACTGGCACAGCCTGGCTCACAAAGCCGGAAAGAAAGGCGGCCCCGAGGCGATCGGGAAATTTGACCAGTTTCTCGCACAAAATCTCGCCCGGTTTCTGCGGCGGCTGAAAGACTCGCCTGAAGGCGAAGACGGATCGAGCATGCTGGACCGGACATTGGTGCTTTACGGTTCCTCGAATTCACGGACGCACGTGAACAAGAATTATCCGCTTCTGCTCGCGGGCGGATCCGATTTTGGGCTAAAGCACAACCAGTTCCTGAAATTCACCGAGGCAACGCCGATGTCGAACCTGTTTGTGTCGATGATCCAGGCCATGGGCATCGAGGCCGATGCATTTTCCGACAGCACAGGCCCGCTCAACGGTCTCGCGTGATCGATTTACGAATCAACAGGGTAGGTTGGCAATCCAACCCTGTTGGATCGTTTGAGAATTGGGCTAAGGTTCGGCCAATGGAAGAAGACGAAACCGATTTTTCTGAAGAAGAGGAACAGCCGCAACTCGATTCGATGAGCCTGCGGATGACCGCGGCCAACGCGTTGATCCGCCGACGTCGGACCATCAAGCCGGCCGACTTGGATGTGAAACCGGTCGAAAATCTGCACCTCGCCACGATCCTGGAAAACGCGAACTGGGCGCCGACCCATGGGAAAACTGAGCCGTGGCGCTTTTTTGTGTTCTCCGGCGCAGGACGCCAGCGACTCGCGGATTTCATGCAATCGCTTTACAAGAAAATCATTCCAGAGGACGAACAACGCCCCGACAAAATTGAGAAGCTCGGAACCGTCCCGCTTCTCGCGCCAGTGGTGATCGCGATCGGGATGAAGCGACAGGAGATCGAAAAGATTCCCGAGATCGAGGAACTCGAAGCGGTTGCCTGCGCCGTGCAAAACATGCACCTGACGGCTTCCGCGCTCGGCATGGCCGGCTTTTGGTCGAGCCCGCCGATCGTTTACTCGGACGAAATGCGGGAGTGGATCGGGCTGAAGGATCCGCGGGACAAGTGTCTGGGGCTGTTTTATCTCGGCTGGCCGCGGGAGGATCTGGAATGGCCGGAAGGCTCGCGCGGCGACATCGTGGACAAGGTGACCTTCATTAACGAATGAGCCGCCCGTTTACAATTTCGCCTGCGAAAAGTAATCGTGTTCCCGGCCAAACCGGCGTGAGTTTTCGCATATAAATCTATGATTTTTGCCGCCGTCAAAGACTGGTTCGACTGGTTCCCCGCCGAGGCTGCGGGCGATACGGCGAAGTGGATTCTCGTGATCACGCTGATCGTCGTCGGCTTCGTCGGGTCGTTTCTACCAATCGTTCCCGGCGCGTTCCTGCTCTGGCTTGGGGCGGTGCTGCACTATTTCCTGTTCGGCATGCAGGACAGCGGATTGTCCTGGCAGGGGCTGGTCGTGATTTCGCTCTTATTGATCGTCTCGCTGGTGATCGACTGGCTCAGCGGCGCACTCGGCGCGAAATGGTTTGGCTCCAGCAAATGGGGCATGCTCGGTGCGTTTGTCGGCGCCATTGTCGGCCTGTTTTTCAGCCTGCCCGGCCTGATTCTCGGGCCGATCATCGGGGTTTTCGTGTTCGAAATGTACGTCGCCAAAAAAGAGATGAAGGACGCTTCGAATTCCACCATCGGCACTGTCGTCGGCGGTCTGGCCGGCCTGATCGCCCGCGCGATCGTCTCGGTGATCATGCTGGTGTGGTATCTGGCGGACGTATTTGTTTTTCAGTAGTCTGAGCGTGCTGACACACAACAAGCAGAAAACGTTGAACGGCAACGATTGGCTGTCCGCGAGATTGGAGTATAATGCATATCGTCGAAAAACATGAGCAGCGAAACCGACAAATCCAAGTCATGGAATCGGAAGGACGATCCGGCGCGGTTTTCCGTGGAGAATTTCGACCGGCCCGTTCTCGGAACACCGAACAACGCAGACCGGATTTTCCTGCACTCCTGTTGTGCACCCTGCGCGGCGGAAATCATGGACGCGCTGGCGGCTTCGAAAATTGAAACGACGATCTTTTTCTACAACCCGAACATCCACCCCCGCGACGAATACGAATTGCGGAAGCAGGAAAACATTCGCTACGCGGAAAAGCTGGGCATGGGTTTCATCGACGGCGATTACAATGTCCGGGATTGGTTTGACCGTACCAAAGGTCAGGAATGGGAGCCCGAACGCGGTGCGCGCTGCACGACTTGCTTCGATATGCGATTTGAAGTCACCGCCGATGAAGCGGCCAAGCGCGGGTTCAACCTGATTTCCAGCACGCTCGGGATTTCCCGGTGGAAAAACATGGAGCAGATCAATGGCAGCGGAGTCCGCGCAGCGAACCGGCATGACGGGATGGAATACTGGACCTTCAACTGGCGGAAGCAGGGCGGCAGCCAGCGAATGATCGAGATTTCCAAGGCCGAGGAATTCTACCAGCAGGAATACTGCGGCTGCGTCTACAGCCTGCGCGACACCAACGCCTGGCGCGAGGAAAACGATCGCCCGAAGGTGAAACGGCTCGTCAAATATTACGGGCGCGACGCCATCGTAGAAGACAACGACGAAAGAGAAGCCGCCACGAGTGAACAGGGTTGATTCGGCAAACGAACCCTGTTGGTTCGTATTGCATTTCCCCTTGCGGGATGGAAGCCGAGCGCGTTTCTTTGCGGCCCTAAAAATCAGCCCATGAGCGATTCCGACGACAAGAAAAACGCCGCCCTAATGGAGAAAATTGTGAGCCTGTGCAAAAAGCGCGGCTTCATTTTCCAGTCCGCCGAAATCTATGGCGGCCTAAACGGCTGCTGGGACTACGGTCCGCTCGGTGCGGAATTGAAACGGAATCTGAAGGATTACTGGTGGCGGAAAAATGTGCAGGAACGGGATGATGTCCTCGGACTGGACGGTTCGATTTTGAATCACCAGGCTATGCTCACCGCGTCCGGCCACGTCGGCGGTTTTTCCGATCCGATGTGCGACTGCCTGTTGACCAAAGCCCGTCTCCGGGCCGATCAGATCGAGCCGCAATCCGGCACGGTTTACTGGTTTACCGGCGCGACCCACGAGGAAACCGATTGGTCGCTCGAGAAGGATTACGCTGTTTTGCTGCAGGAAAATCAGGACGCAAACAAAGCCCGGAAAACAGCGCGGCAATATTACGCCCAGTTTTTGAAAGACGGCCAAATCTCGCCAAAGAAGCTGGAACTCCAGGGCGAGCGGACGGAGGAAGTGACCGATTCAACGCAGTTCAATCCCGAAAACGGATCGCTTTTGACTGAGGCCCGCGAGTTCAATCTGATGTTCAAAACACAGATGGGCGCTTCGTCCGCGGAAGACGATCCGAACGCGGTGGCCTACCTTCGGCCCGAGACGGCGCAGTCGATTTTCGTTCAGTTCAAAAACGTGCTCGACTCGAATCGGATCAAGCTGCCCTTCGGGATCGCCCAGGTGGGAAAATCGTTCCGCAACGAGATTAATCCGCGGAATTACACCTTTCGCTCCCGCGAATTTGAGCAGATGGAAGTGGAATATTTTTGCCGGGAGGAAGACGGACTGCGCCTGACCGACGAATGGCTGGAGGCACGGCTCAAGTTTTACGAGGGAATCGGTATCCCGCGCGAAAAGCTGCACATCCTCGACGTGCCGGACGGCGAGCGGGCACATTATTCGAAGAAGACCTACGACATCGAATACGAATTCCCCTTCGGCATCCAGGAACTGGAAGGGGTGGCCTACCGGACAGACTACGACCTTTCCAAGCACAAGGAACATTCCAAAAAGCCGATCGAATATGTCGATCAGGAAGCCGGCGAAAAATTCATCCCCCACGTCGTTGAACCGAGTGCCGGCTGCGATCGCACCATCCTGGCACTGATCTGCGAGGCCTACGACGAGGAAACCGTCACGAACGAAAAGGGGAAGGAAGAGACC